>CBFDCK010000016.1:0-38354 GCA_965603285.1 uncultured bacterium | reverse complement strand
TTAACTTACTAATGGACCATCTATACTAAATTGGGGATGTATAGTTTCTGTCCAGGGTAAATCAGGTTTGGATTGGCGCCTATTGTCTTGCGGTTAGACTCATAGATCGCGTTAACATCAGCAGCCGCTTCGCTACCATAGAACTTTTTAGAAATATAGCTGAGGTTATCGCCTGACTGTACGGTGTAGCATGCATCACCGGCCTGAATTTCTGTTCGTACTTTCATTTTTTTCTCCTTGATAGTTATTAGAATAACCACGAAACCAATGTGGACATTATTTTACAAGAAAAATCATCATTTAGCAATACGACTTATGACATAACCTCAATTATACCGCAAGGGATACATTTGAAGTATTTACTGTAAGAGACGTAAGTTTATCATCAATTTGATAATGAGAGGCGGTATAATCCACGAACCTAAAATTTTTTGGATTATTGGAGTAAGTAGTGAAACTAGGTAAAATTAAAGCTAAAACAACACTTTTCTTATTGGTAGGCTTGATCATTGTTGCCATAACTGCTTGCAGTAATAACAGTGTTTCAAGTCAAAATTCAAGCAAATCAACCTCAAACGAAAATATCGCCGATAACATCGCCGAAAACATCACCGAGATCCCGATTGAGGAATCTGTCCTTCAAAAGGGTGAAGCAGCTCTAGAAGTGCAGCCATCCCAACAAGTCGAAACAGAACAAATTGAGCCTGCTCCCAGCAGTGAAGTTGACCCCATAACCACGCAACCCACTCAGGCAGTCCCCACTGAAGAGGTCGTACCCACAGAAGCAAGTGAAGTAATAGTACAATCTGCTGAGATACCAGCGGGTGAACCTCGAGTTGGATACCTGGCGCCTGATTTTACCCTTCAGACGATCGATGGTCAGACAGTGCAGTTATCGGCGTTGCGCGGAAAAAGTGTGGTTATCAACTATTGGGTAACATGGTGTGTACCTTGTATGACTGAATTGCCAATCCTGGATAGTATCTTTCAAGACTATCAAGACCAGGGTATGATGTTATTGTCAGTCAATGGAATTGACCAGGATGAACTTACTAAGGTAAACGAGACTGTAAATTCGATGGCATTGACCTACCCCGTGCTTTTGGATAAAGGCGATTTTTTGCTCAAGGAATATTGGATCGGTGGTTTTATGCCAACCACGTTTTTTATCGATGATCAAGGCATCATTCGGGAAATCCTGTTGGGGAGCGCGAGTGAAGCAGGTTTCCGAGAAAGAATTGACAAACTCCTCTCTCACCAATTATGATCAACAGAAATGTAAGATAGAATATCCGCCAAGACCACAATATTTTTTTGGGGATAATCCCTCCAAGTTTACGGCTCTGTGATGCAGGCAGACACACAAGCAAAAGAATTTGAACAACAAAGCCCCCAGGAAGCAGAAATCCTGCGGGATTTGATGGCTGCCCTCGCGCGGGCAGTTGACGTGAACCAAACCCTGGAAATTTTCCTTATTAACATCCGCAAATTAATCGACTACGACCGGGCAGGTTTTTTCTTCCTGGAAGGATATTATCGATATGGTTTGATCGAGAAAATAAACATAGGTCAGGAAGAACTGCATGGCATTTCTTTTGAGGATCATCCTGTAGTTATGGAGCTGGATCATGCCAGAGGTCCGGTTATCGTCCCAGATATCCAAAAAGATGGGCGCTTCTTGGGCTGGTCTGAAATGGAATCAATACACGGCTGGATTGGAGCGCCCCTCTTTATTGAAGGGGAAATGATCGGGTTTCTTTCTCTGGGATCACTACAGAGTGGAGCATACACAACAGAAGATGCAAAAACTGTCCAGGTTTTTATGGATCAGGCGATGAAGGTGCTTGAAAGAGCCTGGCTGCACGAGCAGTCTCACAGGCGGGCGGAAGAACTTGAAGTGCTGTCCTCCATGACCATCGCATTGGGGCAGACTGAAAGCGCAGAAACCACTTTCTTCGCGATTGTCGATCAAGTATCTAAACTATTCGGGGCTGTGCAGGGGACGATTTTCTTTACTGACGAAAGCGGATATTATCTGGTTGTTAAATACAGTCTCAAAGAAGAATTAATCGGTCTTCACCATCCACATGCTGAAGACTTGCTATGGGGGATTTTTCAGACCAATCAGACAGTCATCATCGATGATGTCGTGGAATTTCGTGAACGACACCCACAGGAGATATATCAATCCCTGTGCGCTGGGTTAAAATCGGCTGTCCTGATACCACTCAAGACTAATGGCAAAACATTCGGTATTCTGAGTTTAGGCTTTGAAGACAAACGGAAGTTTTCAGATGAGGACATCGATCTTTTTTCCGCTCTATCAGAGATTGCGGGATCTTCATTACAAAGGGTAGCAATTTTAGAATCGCTGGAAGAACAAGTGAACATGCGCACACAGCATCTATCAACCCTTTACCGGATCAATGCGATCACGAGCGAGGCAGTCGATTTGGATGTACTTCTAAATCGAATACTGCATGAAACCTTGGATACCATGCAGGACCAAACGGGTGCGATACACTTGTTGAACAGTGAAGAAGACGAACTCATCCTGAGTGCACAACGGGACTTATCAAATGCCATGTTAAAATCCACCCGGACTTTGGATTTGAAAGAGCAATTTTGGAAAAAACTGGTTTATTCTGAGAACCCAGTAGTTATTTCTAATATTTCGGGCTCATCATTCCCCGATCAAATTTATAAAGATAACACTACCAATCCTTATCATGCCTACATAGGTACTCCTATTCGGACGAAAGGTCGACCACTTGGCACACTGAGCATCTTCACACGATCAATTGAGGATTACACAGTCGATGATCTTACCTTCCTGACGACAATTGCAGACCAGGTCGGCTTAGCGATTGAGCGCACCCGTTTAGTTAAAAAAGCTGAACAAGCGGCTATCATGGATGAGCGGCAGCGACTGGCTCGGGAACTTCACGATTCTGTGACACAGTTGTTATACAGCCAGGTTTTATTCGCCGGAGCGGGGCTTAGGGAGTATGAACAAAAAAAACTATCCCTGGTTGAGCGGCATCTGAACAGCATCGACCAGACCGCACAGCAAGCCCTTAAAGAGATGCGCCTCTTGGTTTATGAGCTGCATCCGGTTGATTATCTGGACCAGGGTTTTGAAAAAGCCTTCCGAAGACGCCTGGAGGCGGTTGAAAAACGTTTGGGCATCGAGGTTGATTTTTCTGTGGAAGGAAAACCCGACCTGGATGAAGAGGCAGAAATTGAGCTGTATCGAATTGCAGAGGAAGCCTTAAATAACACCCTCAAACACGCAAATGCGACCAGAGTTTCCGTTTCGTTGCTATCCGCGAAAGGTCAAGTTAAATTAGAAGTGACTGACAATGGCTGCGGTTTCAGTTTGGAAGATAGATCCTCGAACGGAGGTATGGGTTTAATAAACATGCAGCAGCGAGCAAAATTTCTGCATGGAAGTATGCGGATTATCACACGCCCCGGTTGGGGCACAAGGATTAGGGTAACAATATAAATGGAAAAAATGAATGAAGAGGTCATTTCAGTTCTGATTGTCGATGATCACACGGTTGTCAGGGATGGCTTGCAGGCACTGATTTCTGCGGAACGAAGCATGCATGTGGTCGCTGCGGTCGGCGATGGGATCGAAGCGGTGGAATTCGTAAAAAAACTCAATCCTGATGTGATATTAATGGACCTTGTGATGCCCCATATGGATGGCATTCAGGCAACGATTGAAATCAAAAAAGATAATCCCGATGCACGTATACTGATCCTTACCAGCTTTGCAGAAGATCACCAGGTTTTTGCTGCCATCAAATCAGGTGCGACCGGATACCTGATGAAGGACAGCTCGTCAGAAGAACTGATCCAGGCTATTAGAGACATCTATAAAAACAAACCAGTGCTGCAGCCTGAAGTTGCTAAAAGGCTGATGCTGGATATCCGAATCCAAGATGAACAAGCTTCAAAAGATAACGCCCTTACTGTACGAGAAATTGAGATCCTCGAACAGGTCGCATTAGGAAAGACCAATCAAGAAATCGCAGACGTCCTTTTTGTTAGTGAACGCACAGTGCGGACCCACATCACTAACATCTTAGCAAAATTGGGTCTTTCAAATCGGACACAGGCTGCTTTGTACGCTCTGCGAGAAGGGATCGCGCACATCCCGTACACAAAGGACGATTCAGATTTAGATTAACCCCAACTGCCTTACTTAGTCATAATATCATGCGCCTGATGCGGAGGAAAATCAGTCATTCCGCCGATACATGGAAGCATATTCAATAGTAGGATTTAACATATTAGTCTCATATATAAAACAAAGAGCAGCCATTTAAATGGGAAAGAATTTAAAAATTATCGTTATCTCGCAACCCGGGATCTACCGGAATGGTTTATTAGCCCTCCTTAGGGCGATTCCTCTGGTTGACGACGTTTGTGTGATTGACGATATTAATTTCATAGATCAAGTTCCTGATAATTTTCAGCCGCAGGCTGTGATCATTGAAGAGCATGGAATTCGAGAAGAATTATTGGAGACCATTAGAACAATCGCGGACATTTGGCCCACAAGCACACGTATTGTATTTACTGATCGTTTCAGTCAATTAGAACAAACTGATACCAGCGGTGAAGATTTTCTGGTTATTAATAATGTAACAGCTGGCAGGCTTAGAATATTAATTGAAAATATTGCCGATAGGGAGTATCTCATATCCAGCAAGACTACCCCGAAGATCAAGTACGTACACGATATGAATCATTACCGAATTTATCCCAGGCAATGAGACGAAGTGATCTCAGTCAAATGTTATAACCGAGGCTAAACCACGTTGTATTCAAATGTCGTATTGTCATAAGATTAATAATGTAATATATTTAGCGCTAATGTTTGCCAAACGCAACTAAAAATCTAATAATATAAAATGGAGCTCAACCACATGATTACCATGAAAGAAAATACAACACCTGCCAACAAGCTCGGAGTTGACAATGATACCCCCCAATTTCATGTCCGCACAGACTTGATTGCTGGTGAGAGCGTAGATGCTTGCATGAATAACCTGGATTATTGGAGAAAGCAATACTACGATAAAGCCCGCAAGCAGCTCGGTAAATAATAAACTTAATTAATATTCAGATCAATAAACCATAGAATAATTACACATGGTGACTCTGGACCCGATCTGAAATTTCGATATAAAGCGAGTTCTTTACGAATATACAGGAGGTTTGATTATGAAAATTAGAACTGATTTAAGCGCAGGTATGACTTTTCAAGAATGCGACCAGGCTCGCAATTACTGGAAGGATATGGCACAACGAGGTCATTCTAACATTAACCCCCCATCAACTGGTGGGACGGTCACAACAGCAGCTCCACAACCGGTGTATAACCCACAGCAGCCGGTTTATAACTCACAACAGCCGGTATATTACCCACAACAGCCCCAATCACAAACGTATACAAGCGTTGGGACGCAAGGCGCGTATTACCCCGATCGGAGTGGCTACTGCGGCTAGACCTGAGTGATTAAAACATAAGCAATAATCAGGGCGATAGGAGACTACCGCCCTGATTTCATTTAACATCTCTCAAACCTGTTGAACAGGCTGGGTCACACCGCGCCCAACATGCTATAGCGTGTTTGACGATCAAAAGCCGTCGAAATTATTCGACGGCTTTTATTCGCATGTGAGCTTCTCTTGCGGAACCATTTTCGCCATTCCATCGTCTTTGATGTAAACGTCCAAATGCTAGAAAAAGGAGACTGCGATGTTCACTAAAGTTATGCGTACTGCCTTGATAACCCTATTGTTATTCACAGCGAGTGAAGGATTGGCTTTAATAATCGGTCACGACGCCCTGCTCTTCGAAAGGGCGAAAATTGCCCATGCTATGGATTCTGTGGCTTCGGATGACCCGCCGCTCAAACCATATGGTCGCGAGACCAGGGAAGCCGACGATCCCGAATTCGTGGAAGCGATCGAAAGGACCGCCGCGATGGTGTGGGACGAAAACGCCCAATACCTGGCCGGGTTATACGGATTCCACATCGTCAACGTCACTTGGGAGGACACCGGACGCTATTACAATTCCTCCGTCGGACCGAACATCTCCGACGTTACCATCCAAGTACAGCACCAGGATCCATATACAAGCAAGTACGAGCTTACATTGATGCCCGTAATCCGCTACCCGAATTTCAGTGATCTGACCGCAGATATCTCACCCGACCGGTTTTATCTGCTGGTCGGAAATGAGCGTGGGAAACCGCTTCACAAGATAACCCTGCGGGAGTATTTGGGGAATATCCGCCAATATCTTTCCGAACCAGGTTCCTGGGTGGGTAGGGAATCATCCTTACTTGCCAAGCGCGATTCCCATGTGCTGGTCAGCGCCCAGGCGGCTTTCCTACCAGTGCCACAGCAAGGCAAAGCGGAATTCAACCCGGTGATCTTCAACTACCAATCGTACCAGGGGGACCCCGCGGTCCTGGTAATCGTCGCCACCCGTGAAGGCACCAGCGCGACCGTCATCGATAACTACCGCGATGCTTTTCCCGCCGGTTTCTCCTGGGGGCAGCGGTTGTTCTTCAACCAGGATGGAGAAAGAGCAAGCTATACCGGCGAACGACTTAGCGACTTTCGTCCCCGGGAAATGCCGCGCTGGGATGCGCCGCAAACAGCCGATGAGAGAGGCCTGAATATGGTTATGATCATCCAGGTGCCTTTGAAGCAGGTACATCCAATGGATGAAGGACTTATGCTGTTCGAAGAGGCTGAGGCGCTAGGCGCAGCGCCCATGCAAACAGCGAAGAGCAACGTTGAAACCGCCGTGATCGGTCATGGCGAGGTCGAAGGACCTTTTACCGAGATCGATGGATTGAAGATCGAACGCGACGAGCGATTCCCCATCCGCGTTACCGTCCAGTTTTACAAAGCCACCAGCAACGGGGTTGTATCGTCCGAGGACATGGAAGAAATTGCCGCCCAGATCAAGCGGGTGTATTCTCAGGCTGATTACGTCGGCAGCTTGGTCGTCGGCGGTGAGTCTTTTCGCCCCACCGAATATGATGGCTCCAAGGTCCAACCCCCCGGTTGGTGGGACGGTTTTTGGAAGCGCTTCGAGGACAACACCGGTCTCGACCGCTATGATGCTTACGATCTGTGGCGCTCTCTCGGAGTTTATGCGGGCAAGTGGGTTGAAAATATGCGCTGATCAAAGGCGATCTTTCAAATCACGATAATCAAACCGCATTTGCCACACCCGTATGGCTGCTTCCAATTGAATCTGGAACGACATTTTAGAACGACCCAAACTACGATCGGCAAAATAAAACGGCTTTTCTTGGAACGTATAGCCCAGTAAACAGGCGATATACGCCATCTCCACCTGAAACGCATAACCACTGGCTCGCACGCGTTCCAAAGGCATACCGAGGAGGGTGTCTCTCCTCCAGATTTTGAAACCCCCAGTGGCATCCCGAACAGGTAGACCAAGGATTGAGCGAGCGTAATAATTGCCGAAGACTGACAATGTTCTTCTCCAATACGACCAGTTTACATCAACACCGCCACCCTCCACATACCGGGAACCCATCGCAACATCACTCGCAGATAGAGCATCCAACAGGACCAACAACATCTCCGGTGGATGTGATAGGTCGGCATCCATCTGGGCAATTGCTTGAGAGCCGTGATCAAGAGCCTGGCGAAACCCCTGTATGTACGCAGTCCCTAAGCCTGATTTTCCCGCTCGATGTATGACACTTATTTGTCCTGGGTGCGCTTCGATCATTCTCTCAGCAACGCGGCCGGTACCATCAGGGCTATTGTCATCGACAACTATTACATTCAATCCATCAATATGCAGGGAAAACAAAGCGTGGATCAATTTTGGTAAGTTTTGCGCTTCATTGTATGTGGGTATTACTATAGTCAGCATCATTAGATATCCCCAATAATACTATCAAACTGATAATCAAACTGGTTACGATTTTAACATAACACGTTGTGTCAAGATTTGTTGGCTGAATTCAAGTTTTCTAAGTTCCTGGAATATCCATTCAACGATATTACGGAGTAAATCCTCTCCTTCAAGTGTTTCCAAGAAATCTTCTAATTGCTGCCATAATGATTGTCTAAAAGTATCATCGGGTTGAGATGTCAGTTCCTCATTTTGGATGATTATTTATACCTTTTTTGTAAAGTCGCGATTCTGGTGTCTCAAATTGAACCCAGGTGTTTTTTACACACTTAACTCTTTTCTATCAACCTGTAATTGCACTTAATATTTGAATCCAAGTAAAGTAACATGTTATAATATATCATTAACAAAAGGCTCATAAATTATTTGCGATTTATATTAGCACGAGAATGTAATTGGGGCTGGGTAAGGTAGGAGATAGGATCTTACGAAAAAGTATACGGATCTTCCACTCCACCTGACAGTGAAGCCGAAACGGCAACACCTGAAGTGCCAGAAGGCACTAAACAGGCCGTGGTTGGGGTCGCAGAATAAATTTCTACACCTATTCCGAATTCATTGTCAGATTGTACGATTCCCACTCTCTACATTCCTGCAGGATTGAATAATGACGAAAAATTACCAGTTACCAGCCCAATCACACGCATCGAAATTCCAACCTTGGATTTGAATAAAATCGTCAAATATGTTCCCTTCGATGGCTTTACCTGGCTGATTAAAGGTCTTAGAAGCGAAGTGGTTTGGATGGGAAATACGTCTTGGTCAGAACTGGGTGGTAACACCAGCTTGTCGGCTCACGTGACTTTTGGCGATGGCACTGATGATCCTTTCAAGTACCTGGAGGACTTGAAAGATGGCGAGATTGTCAAGTTGTATCCCGAACAGAATGTTTACACTAATAAAGCGTACGATCGGGAGGTAGTGTCAGAATCCGATTCCTCCGTTATAGAACCCACTGAACAGGCTCAGTTAACCCTGATAACCTGCACCGATTTGCGCATCGGTTTTAGAACATACCTGAAGTGGTTGATTGTCTATTCCGATCTTGTCAAAGTTCAACCCTTAGAAAACCAGATCAGCAGCATTTAGGAGTATAGTATGAGCATTCGAATCAGCAGCGGACGTCAATCCCTGATCCTGCTTTTGACCTTGCTGTTCACGTTTGGTTGCCAAACGCAGGGGACACCACCTACAGATCCCACTTCTGAACCAACAAAATCACTCGAACCTATTGGGACTACACAACCTACTCTGGAACCTACAACGGAACCTTCGCCGACACCCTCGGGGGCAATTAGCAACTTGGCTGATGTTGAAAAAGCGGTGATTTTGATAAAATCTACTGGAATGTTCTCGGAACCCGAATCAGAGGATGTCCGGGTTATCACAGGACGCGGTTCTGGATTTATTATCCACCCCTCAGGAATTGCAGTTACAAACAACCATGTAGTCACGGGAGCTGAAGAAATCAAAGTTTGGGTGGGTGGAAACAAACATGAAAGTTACAGTGCCAAATTGCTGGCTGTCTCAGAATGTTACAACTTAGCGCTCATTGATATTGATGGGGAGGGATTTGAATATTTAGATTGGGCTCAGAAACCGGTTGAGTTTGCCCAAGAGGTTTACTTAGCTGGTTATAAGATGGACCAAGGAGATTATTCATTATTGAGGGGGATAATCGTCAATAATGAGATTAATGGAGAAACCAGTTGGACTTCGGTGGATTCGCTCATAGAATATTCGACCAGGGCTGATCCTAGTATTTCTGGTGGTCCATTAATATCATCGGAAGGCAAGATCCTGGGAATACATTACGGCGAGATCATTGATGACCGGCAGGCAATAGGGGTCTCACATATCGTCGCTCGTGAAATTTTTGAACAGTTAATGAGCGGGGAGAGCCTGGACTCGATTGGCATAAACGGGCAAGCATTCGTAAGCGAAGATAAAAGCCTGAGCGGGATATGGATCTCCTCGGTCGAATCCGGTTCAGCAGCCGACCAAGCAAATCTTAAAGCCGGTGATATTATCACTATATTTGATGACCAGGCAATGTCTGCTAGCGGCACTTTAGCTGAGTATTGTGATGTATTGCGGTCTCATGATCCAGATGATCCCATCTCCTTTGAGGTCGTACACTCATCCACGGATGAGGTTTACAAAGGACGATTAGGTGAACCGGATGCTAGCCAACCTGGAGAGGAATACTTCAGTCATGATATTGATCACGATATATTTAAATGGGATCACTTCCTAACAACCGGTGATCCATCAGGAGTGATCACAGATCTCAAAAATGGAAAACTCAAAATAACAATAAACAGCCTCGATACTAATGCCTACTATATTTACTATAATTTAGAAGCTGAGGATGTGCGATTAGATATTCGAGTCGCAAACCTGGGAACAAATAACAATAACGTCAGTCTGATCTGCCGCCATTCCGCATTAGGCTGGTACGAGTTCAATATAGCCAGTGATGGTCTCTACTGGGTATACCAATATGATCCAACCCTGAGTGATCCGTACAAACAGCTCGGGAAGGGAGACTCATCCAGCATAAACCTGGGGAAGGAAGAAAATGAGTACACGGCTATCTGCACAGGAGATCAATTGAGTCTGTTTATTAACGGGATTGAGGGCATCAGTATCACCGATCAGATGCTAACAAGTGGTGGGATTGGTTTCTCTGTTTCCTCGCATAACGTCACCCCGATTGTAGTTGAGATCATTGATTTCACCGCAAGTATGCCGGAATAATAAAGTTAATGGGAAAAATGAAAGGGCATGTGAAAGTAGTTGACCGAAAAACTGGGCAAACCCTGATCGAATCCGCTAAATGGTGCCAGAGCAGGCTTTGCCGGCTGATCGGCTTTCAATTCCGGCGGCGCTTGAAGCCGGACGAAGCATTAATTTTAGTCCATAACAAAGATACGATCGGCGGCTCATCGATCCACATGTTTTTTGTCTTCACCTCACTGGCTGTTGTATGGGTTAACAGTCAAGGTCAGGCAACCCATGTCCTGTTAGCCCGACCCTGGAGACCACATTACGCATCGCCCACCCCGTCTTGCTATGTGCTGGAAACATCCCCCGATTTCATCGAGCGCATATCGGTAGGTGATGAACTTGATTTTATCCCCAGATGAATAAACTGATTTATATTTTATACCTGCTCGCCAACATCGAAAACATTGGCTGGCAGTTCGATACCGCTGATCTCAAATTTTTCGGAGAACTTCGGTCGCAGTCCGGTTGATTTGAGCTTGCCAAGGACTCGCCCGTTCTGAACACCAGTTTGATCGAATACAAACAGGTCCTGCATCACGACGCTCTCGCCTTCCATGCCCTGCACCTCTGTAACTTGAACGACCCGGCGTGTGCCGTCCCGCAGGCGTTCCAAGTGAACGACCAGTTCAATGGCTGAAGCTACTTGTTCACGGATGGCACGCAGCGGCAGGTCCAAACCGGCCATCAACACCATGGTCTCAATACGGCGTAGGGTGTCGCGCGGGCTGTTGGAGTGGATAGTGGACATTGAGCCGTCATGACCAGTGTTCATTGCTTGAAGCATGTCCAACGCTTCCGCACCGCGCGCTTCACCCACGATGATCCGGTCTGGTCGCATACGCAGGGCGTTGATCACCAACTGGCGGATGGTAATCTCGCCGACACCTTCCACATTCGGGGGGCGTTTTTCCAGACGAAGTACGTGGTCCTGCTTAAGCTGCAGTTCGGCTGTGTCCTCTATCGTGATCACTCTTTCCGTGTTGGGGATAAAGGCTGAAACCACATTTAATAGCGTGGTCTTACCCGAACCGGTACCGCCGGAGAACACCATATTGACGCGCGCTTCAGCGCATGCTTTCAAAAAGGATACTAATCCGGGTGTCAGGGTGCCTTTGGCGACCAAATCTTGGGCGACAAATGGTGTTGTGGCGAATTTACGGATGGTCAGCAATGGTCCGGAAAGAGACAAAGGGGAAATTGTGGCGTTGACGCGGTAGCCACTCGGCAAACGTGCATCCACCATAGGCGAAGATTCATCCACCCGGCGACCTAACGGTGCGACAATGCGATGGATGATACGCATCAGATGGTCTTCGTTTTCAAAGACGACATTGGTTAACTCGATCATCCCACGGCGTTCGATGTAAATTTTTTCAGGTCCGTTGCACATCACTTCAGTGATGGTCGGATCTTTGAGCAGGGGCTCTAATGGACCATAGCCCAGGATATCCGCAACCACCCAATTAAGCAGCTCGGCACGCGTATTGCGGGTGTATATCAGATTCTCTTCAACGATAACTTGGTTGAAGGAAGTTTCAATCATCTGCAGCAACTGCGATTCACTCGTGTTATTGAGATTACCATCGGTATCATTCAGCAGTTTTCGCTGCACACGCTCTCGTATCAGGTAAACGTCTGAATTGATATCGTCAGTAGTAACACTACCGAATATCTCAGCCGAGGTACCCATCTTCGTCCCGGCTACGGAACGGCTTCTTAGCGCTGGACGGTTGTTAAACATAATTTCTCTCCTAACAATGGTTTATCATTAAGTCAACATTTTCAAGGTATCACTGGGATAATGATCTTTATCCCAATGGAAATGTCATTGGGGTCGTCGATATTATTGGCAATTAAAATGGCGGTGACGGTGGTATTGTAATAGTTCGCTAATTTAGTTAAATAATCTCCTGATTCAACTACATGAGTCACGGTATCGAGATGAGCAACTATGTCTTCCATCTTCTCATTATAAAGGCTGTAGGCTTTTTTATACTTACCCTGTCTGATATATTCTTCTGCCTCCCTCAGGGGTTCGACCAATTTACGGTTGCGCATCACGATCTCGTTTATATACGCCAAATTTGTTGCACTGCGGTACTGGTCGACTGCCGCCTGGTAGTTGCCAATCTCGCCCAAAACATCTCCAATCTTGACCATGGATTCGAACAAGCGCATCCGTGAATCGGGTCGTAATTCAGCAATAGCCTTCGCATTCTGGTAATCCTCCAAAGCCAGCTGAGGTTTACCGCTGCTCAGATGGTAGTCCCCGAGCAAAATGTAGGCATCATAAAAGGTTTGGCGTGCCGTTCCTCCTGCGTAATCGGGTTCAATCTCGTAGATTGGTCCCAGGCTTGAAATTACACCTTCCCAATTCTTGCTATAGAACTCATTCTGAGCAAGCAGGAATGCCTGCGCCATCGTACGCTCTTGTGCAATCGTTACATTATCCGGTTGGATACTCTGCGCGATTGCAAAGTATCCATCCGCTTTCTTGAGAGCTTCTATTGAATCAGTATGCCCTACTAAAGTTTGTTGAGCCATTTCAATATATTTTGTATACAGTCGATTGCCTAGCGATTCGCGTGCACTTGCCATTTCTTGCAAGATGGTCTTATCTTGTGGTCGCAGTGAAAGGGCTCTAATATAATAAACTTGGGCTGTTTCCAAGGCATCCAACGAATCGGGCTGTTCATCAAGAATTTCTTGGGCAGCGTTCAAATAACTGAAGTACAACCTTTCTTCTACAATTTCGGTCTCGTAGAGCGGGTCCCGGTTGCGTACTCCTTCATATCCGGCGACGGCTTCACTCCAATTACCAGCGCTAATAGCCGAATCAGCCAGATCGATCAAATCGGTCATGCTAAAATCAAGTTCGATTGCGTGGATTTGCAGGTTGACATCCTGGTAACCCGGATTTGAGGCCTCGATCGTATAGAAGATTGCCATCGCCCCGACCACATCGCCGTCTTCCTTCTTCTTCATGGCTTCCGAATACTGGGTATCCAGATCCAGCTGTGATTGAGCTCGTTCCAAGGCTGTGAACAGCCCAGGATAAGTAAGATCCTCTTCACTGATCTCTTCAATAACAATCATGGCTTCGCCCGGTCGATAAGCTTCCAGCAATTGTTGGACTTGGTTGAACTTGGTTTTCAGTTCATATTCTTGGCGGTCACTTTCTATCCTCTGTTGGACTACAGTGTATTGGTCTTGGAACCAGTTGTTGTAAGTGCTAAATCCCCATGCAAAAATGATAACAATCACCAATCCGATAAGAAGACGCAATCCCAGGGACTTAACACGCTTTCGCCTGGTTTTCTTTTTGTATTCTTTCTCTTCTTCGTCAATTTCGGCGCGTAATTGCATTTCCTTGCGCAGGGTCAGCAGGTCTTGTTCCGAAGGGTATTTTTCCACCAGCTCATCCAGCTCAGATAAACCCGTTTCCCACTCGCCACGCTGGAAATTCGCTATCATCGAGCTGTAAAGAGGATCAATGTGATAAGACATAGAATATTTACTCGCAAATTATTAATTTCAAAATCTCGATACCTTCTACATGTTCAGACCTTAAGGTCCTAGATTCCCTACACTCACGGAAGAGAAAATTTCCCTCATGGCCGGTATGGCAGGTCCCATAATGACTGCAAACATAGCCGGCAAGATCAGTAACATGAGCGGGAACAACATCTTGGTAGGCATCTTACGGGCTTGTTCCTGCGCCCAATAGCGCCGTTCGGTGCGCATCTGGTCTGCTTGGGCGTGCAGTGTTTCGGCAATGCCCATGCCGAGTTCATACGATTGCAGGATCACAGCAACAAAGCTGGAGACTTCTGGGACATCCAGGCGATCCGCCATATTGCGCATGGCAGAGGCGCGGCTCTCCCCCATACTCATCTCGTTCACCACTCGGATAAACTCGGTCGCTAAAGGACCTTCCCAACTTTCGCTGACGCGCTGCAGAGACTGGTCGAAACCCAAGCCGGCATCGGCGCAAACGCTGAGCATATCCAGCGCATCCGGCAGGTGCCTGCGGATCTTTTCCTGTTTTCCACGTACTATGGTGCGCAGCCAGAGTTTGGGCAGGTAAAAAATCAGTATCGCCGTCCCGATGGCAACTATGAAGGAAACTACGCCGTCGAACCTGGTGATGATCACATAAGCTGAAAAACCACCTAGCAGCAAGAATATGACGCGCATACCAGCGAATTCACGTCCCCGTATGCCAAGTGGATTGCCGGCAATGACCATTTGTCTATCGAGATCTTCAATAGAACCTCCAGGAATCAGGCGACTGAAGAACAACCCTAATCCCCTGAAAAGAGGCGCGATGGTTCTGGCTAGGAAGGAGCCTCTAATTTCAGGACGGGAATAGAAAGTTTCTTCCTCAAACCGCGGTCCGGGAGCGACAGGTTCGATCACATAATATTCCAATCGGCGATCCAGCTCACTTCCGCTTGACAGACGTAACCCAACAATTAACGCTATTGTTCCAATTAAAATGACTAAAAAAGCAAAGATGGGTAGAAGTGTTATTTCCATAACTTGTGGCTTCCTTGTTGATAGTTATTAGATCCCAAATGTCCTTCCCATGAGGAGTCCCTGGCAGGTTTATGATGATCTTTCCAACGACATCCCAGAAAGGAGTCATTGCGATACCGAAGCATCCGTTCTTAAGCATTCGTTCTTTGAATGCCGGATGCCGGCTGAAGCAATCTCTCACTCTTATTGAATAATATTGCCACGCTTTACACCAGTAGAAATAACAGATGGTGATATGTCATTCCGAACGTAGTGAGGAATCCCTACGGCGGCAGTAAAATGCACTGCTAAGGAGATTGCTTCACCCAGCAGAGAACGCAGGTTTCGCATTAAATATCTATCCGCGTCATGCGCTGGACGATAATGAAGCCCAGGATAATACCAAGCAAAGCCCCTATCGGAATGCATCTTATGCTTGGGTCGAATAAACGCACCATATAATCAGGATTGACTAAAAACATAATCCCAGCCACGAAAAACGGCAGCAAGGAGAGAACATAACTGGTGATGCGCTGCTGGGTTGTGATCACCCGCACCTCGCCGAACAAGCGGATGCGCTCACGGATGGTTTCAGTCACAGATTCAAGCATGGTAGTCATGTTACCGCCAACCTGGTATTGGATATTAATAGCGGTAACAAGCAAGTTCAAATCTTTATTCTGCATGCGAAGGGCGAGTTCACCTAGCGCCTGGCTTACCGAGCGACCGAGTCCGACTTCACGCAGCACGCGCTCGAACTCAACAGAGGCGGGTGGTGCTATCTCGCGCACTATCAATTCCATAGCCTGCAGCAAGCTGAAACCAGCTCTAACGGATCCGGTCATCAGCACCAGGACATCTACCAGTTGGCGGGAGAACTTTTGCCGGCGCCGGTTGGTGCTGATTTTAAGCATAAGACCAGGGATAACATATGCCAGGATCCCCAAGCCTGCACCGCCCAGCGGTGAATCCGAGATCAGCCAACCCAGAATGAAACCCAGGGCGGTCGCGACCAGACGAATGATCACATACTCGGTCGCGGAAACCGGCCAGTCAGCGCTCATCAGCTGCAGTGTGAGTTCCTGGGAGGCAAAACCGGAGAAAATTGCATTCATTCGCATCCGTAGGCGCCTTACCCAGCCGCGACCTCGTTGGGGCTTCCTCTTGCGAGTCTGGTCGGGCAGAGTAGCATAAATCTTTAGACGGTCACCCAGCGCGTCACCACCTACGAGTAGACGCCGCAGACCAATTGCGATTAAAATCGCCACCAATATGAATATTAAACCAATCGCAAGTTGGGGGGGCATTACTATCGCTCCAGTTTTATGTTCATATGATTGCCAGATCTGACAAAGTCTTACCTGGTAGAACCAAAAAAATGTCTTTCGGGTTGTTTACTTGCTCCCCTCTACAGCTCCTTGGGCGGGCTGGGGGGTTGGTTGATATTGGCCGAAGGTGGTCATCAGTTTCGCAAGTTTCTTATAGGAGCGGCTGACTGGGCTTCGGGGGTTTTTTAATATCAGCGGGATGCCCCGGTTCAGGCTGTGCAACGCATTAACCGGATCATCGGGTATCTGGGCAAATATCCCCCTATGGGTCACATCCTCTATATTACGCAATTTCACCCCACCTGGACGGTTTGCCCGGTTCAACAGCAGCAATACTTTCTCTGGTGGGTAAGCCAAAGACTGGCTAATGCCCATGAAACGACTGACATTATGCAGGGCTGCAAGTTCGGGAGAAGCCACCAGCAGGATACGGTCGGCTGCATCCAGCAGTGTGACGGTGTTCTCGTCCAGGTTGCTGCTGGTATCGATGACAATATAATCGAAATATCTCTGCAAGCCGGTCACAATATCGAACATATCCTGCGGATGGATGCCTTGAGCAATCTGGTAATCACTGGGAGCCAGCAGCGTGTAAATACCAGAACTGTGTTCGTGTACGACTTCGCGCACCAGCATTTCGTCCATTGAACTGGCGTGCACAATTAAATCCGCCAGACTGCTGTGGGTACGGATATTGAGCATCACATCCAGGTCACCGAAGAACAGCTTGCCTTCCATCAGGAGTACGCGCGCGCCGGTTTCCTCACGCAGGGCGATTGACAGGTTGGCAGCCACGGTCGTGCAGCCAACGCCACCGCGCGGGCTGTAGACGACCAGGGTTCGCATCGGGCTAGATCTCTCTTGGTCAGCAACTGTTACGGGAGTTTGTACCCGGCGCTGGCGGGCGTTCAGGACGCGCACCCGGCGGAGAGTACTGAGCAGGTTGACCTGGGTAAAAGGATGGACGAGGAATCCCCGCGCCCCAGACAGCGTCACCTGTTGGGCATTCTTCGGAGTATCGATGGGCAGAATGGCCACGATGACTGTGTCCGGGAATTGCAGAGCCAAGTCATCGATGATATCCAGGGTCGATTCCCCGCCTAACTGGTGGTCGATCAGGATGATTTCTGCTTCCGCTTCGTACAGGTCACGTCCCAGATGCTCTTGGTCATCCAGCACTTCGACCAGTTCAAACTCCTTCTGTGAGCTTGAGCTGAGGGCCGAAGTGATCTGTGTCAGGGTAGGACCAGGATCACAGATGCTTACTACTCTAACCGGGTTAACTTCAGGGCTCATAGGGCGACCTTTCCATAAAAGTTTAGATTAGTCCCAGGCGAACGCCGTTTTGTAAGCGCTGCGACAGTGGAGTTATGGCAAATTTTCAAGAATTGTTGTTTGTATTTGAAAGCGTTCAATTAGATACTCCGAGGTCACAGGGACAGTGTCAAATAATTCGGTCGAAGTGGGTGCGCGCAAGACAAGATCGAAAATCGCGCCAGTATCTTTGAGATGTTTTAGCACTAAGGCGTCTTGCGGGGCTAAAGCCAGCATCAAAGCGATTGGCGCGCTCTCCAAGCGGCTCGATTCGGGAGGTGGCAAGGGCGTGGGCGTTGTATCCGCACCTGGGGTGAGCACGGCCTCCGGATCGATCTGCGCTGTGGGAGTAGCCTGCTGCGGTACCTGGACGATATCGAGCACCACCGCTGAAATGGTGATGCGCTGCATGGCATCCAAAGTATAAGTCTTGGTTTCTTCCTCTTCTTCCGCACCCAGTAGCGCTCCCCCTCCCGCGATCTCGTAAGAACCTGTAACCAGGATGTCCACCAGGTCTCCTTTCTTGAGGATGTTCAGCCTGCTCATCAGGTCCAGGATGGGGAAAGCCATCAGCACCTCATGGTCTTCAAGGCTGAAAGCCAGGGTGCGGTCAATCACGTTGGAAGGATCGATCAGGTGGTGAGGCAGGATCATTTCACCAGCCACCATGGGGATGTTCACAACCTTTCCCACGGCATCATTTGGGTCGGTCATGCGGTTCCGCGGTACAAACCCAACCGGCATATCTACCAGTTTCAGGTCGTCAGGAGCCAACACGGCAGCCATTGGAATGCCGCGGCTGGTTACCAATACTTTTTCGGTAACCACTGACGGTTGCGTGATCGGGGCGGGTGGGGTCAGGACGTTTTGGACCAGGCTCCAGACCACAAAAATCCCCAGGGCGACAAACAAGATGCCAGCGATGACTAACAGAATGCCTCTGCGTCCGAGTCTTTTCAAGCGATGTCTCCTTCAATGAAGATATTTGTTGTTGTACTTTCCTCCGGTCAGCGGGTCAAGTACAGAGTCCAGGCGCCAGCGTCCACGCCGTAGCTGGGTTTACCACTCAGTCCGGGTATGAAACCCCCGACAAAACAGCCTTCAATAGTCTCCATATTTTGCAAAATACCAGGATTATTGTCTACAAGCCTTTGACGTGCATGGATACTCTGGTCGCATTTATTTCCCCCTGCATCAACGCATGAAATCTTGAGCTTGGCAAAAGTTTTAAGATGAAAAGTATATTGTGAAGAAGGAATGAGTGGTAAATCAGTATCGGTTAAATCATTCCACAAATCAGGAAGTGGAGGTGCTGATCCATCACAGTCATTTCGCGCATCGTTACTTTCGCAAACCAGATCAAATATGGGTATGGCTGAATCATCGAGAGCAGCAACAGAACCATAAATAGTAGTCATACCGCCCGAACATGAAGGTACCCAGGTGTTAATTTGTATCGTTTCTCCAAAGCCATCTTCCACCCAACCTCTGAGATCGTTTGCATTGCATTGACCGCCAATACTACCATCCAGATCTACCCACGACCAACCATGCTCTGGCTGGGCTGTATTCACAATTTCTAAATTAGCGCCACACTCCATAAGGATAACATCAACACCCGGAAGAACCTCTGGTGGTTCACCCAACTCTTCACACCAGAATAACTCATCAGCGGATTCGATAAAGATATACATGTAATCATCAGGAAGGGCGCATTCATCATCATCACTTATGAATGTCATATCACATACTTCTTCCCCAAATACATCGATTATTTTATTGCATTTCCAGGCGAGAGGAATTACGCCATATGCAGCACCAGGTGCAAAACATCCTGCCGCGGCTGTGGCTGGAACTGTGGTAGAGTCTCTACCAAAGAAGTTTGCCACAAAGTTGGGATGGTTTATGGCTACATAGACCTGCACCTCGCCTTCTTCCAAACCTCCATCGGGGCCAAAGGTGATGCCAGTCACAGTTTGAGAGTTCACCCCAAATGCAAGATTCTTGCTCTCGACATAATCAATAGCAGCGTTTGTGGCATTGGTTACACGAGTGGCGGGATTAGGGTCTATACAAAGCTCCCTTGCAGCAGCAAGGGCGCCGGAATCGGCCGCGTTTTGTGCCCACCGTCTGTTATAGTACGTATAACCCATATCCAAAGAAAAAGCCAATACACCGAAGATGGCTATTGTGAGAAAGACCATAAAGACCATGCTCTGACCACGAGTATGTGAACTCAATAAGCGTTTCATATGCTTATCCTCTTAGTACTTGTGGAAAATATTTTCATTTTTAATCCGATTTCTGCAACCATCGTAATAATGAAATTACAACTCCAGATACATGGTCGTTGTCGCATCCAGGTTAACGCTGCTACTGCCTCCCAGAATGTTCGTTATGAATGGAGTCAGTGGCAGGAAATCAAACGAAACCGACACTGTCACAGTACCACTCCCGGTGGGATCTGGGTAACTGCAATCTGCTGGATTCCAGATGACGTTAAAAATCAGATCACCAGGATCAATTCCAATTGATTTATCCTTAGCGGCTGCAATAACTTCTGCGGTTTCACACTGGTGAACCACACCATAGCGAGCGCCTTCGCGTGAGATATTGGTTATTGTGCTGTAAAGAAAAGTCACTCGACCCAGGTCGAAAATCCCCATGATTAGCATGAGCATGAACGGCAGAAGAAGTGCGTACTCTACCAAATCCTGTCCCTTTGGCATTAAATAGCGCTTGAATTTCATGGAATCACCATCTCCATATCGCGCACGAAAGTCAAGTCAGTGTTAAACAAGATTGTCATAATCGGTGTTACTGTATCTGTAACAACCACCCTGAGGGGCAGACCTGCTCCACAGGAGGATGGGCAGCTTGGTGTGACTTGATCGGCAGTCAACTGGAGGTTAAAATTGCCGGCTTCCTGGATTGCCGCCGCGTCGATCACGCCTTCGTTAATTGTGTAAACACCTCCGGAGCGATCTATGCCATATATGACGCCATATCGTGCGCCTTCGCGGGCAGCGTTGCTGACAGCGATCAGGACATGAAAAATTCGCCCGAAGTCGATGATGCCGAACAGTAAAAGCATCAAGACGGGGAAAACCAGCGCAAACTCGACCAGATCCTGGGCGTTTAAACTTCCCCGTCTCAGGGGGTGTAAATCGGGGCTCCTCCTACGCCCGCTCTTTACACCCTTCCTGAAAACGATGTTTCGTAAGTTAGTTTTTGGATGTTGAGACCCCGTCACAGTGCTGCTCCTAATTCGTGAACAACTGGTTCGGGTCGGGGCTTTTCTATAAAACAATATACGTACTTACGGTGATGGAACAATCCACGACGCAACCTCGGCACCTAGATCGCTGAAGAAGGTGCTAACTGCTCCACCGAAGAATATGATCGCGACCATCACGACGATTGCGATCAAAGCCACCAGCAGGGCATACTCGGTTAGGTCCTGACCTTTCTTGCCTACACTAAGGCTAACAAATAAATTTCTTACAAACTCGATCATGTTCATTCTCCTTTCTTTTTTAAGCATTGGATAGCGTAACTGAATTTACCATTTTGGAGCTGATTATGAACGGCGATTGATTATGGAACAATCCACGACGCAACCTCGGTACCTAGATCGCTGAAGAAGGTGCTAACTGCTCCACCGAAGAATATGATCGCGACCATCACGACGATTGCGATCAAAGCCACCAGCAGGGCATACTCGGTTAGGTCCTGACCTTTCTTGCCTACACTAAGGCTAACAAATAAATTTCTTACAAACTCGATCATGTTCATTCTCCTTTCTTTTTTAAGCATTGGATAGCGTAACTGAATTTACCATTTTGGAGCTGACTATGAACGGTGATTGATTGTGGGTATCTGTCTAATTGTTTCACTCTCCTTTTATCAACAACACAAAAATTTTTGATTGGAGCAGCCTTTTCCCATTTGGACTCAACTCGCCAAGCTCAAAACACAAATTGATCTGTGTTTGTCTCTCTATATAAACAGCTGCGTGCAATATTAATTTATAAAAGGTAAAAATAATTATTCCATATTACAAAAAAAGCACAATAACCCACTTTTAATGTGCTTCTCTTTTCATGTTTAACTTCTAGTAGCCCGTCAATAGTGAATCTTAGGATAGAGACATTTTAGTTTGATACGAGTGTCGGTCGTAATAAAACGCCAGTCCACTTTCACAACTTTGGAAATACGCTCACTTGAATACTTCTGTTTCATTTATTTGCTCTTTTTGATCGTTTTCGTTGTTTGTTGATCAGAGAGTAGGAAATTTGCCATCCTTATCTTTTATGCTGGACGGACTACCAGGTTCACCAAAACTTATGATCACCTTACAAATTTGAAAGGCATTGCTTTAAAAATTTTTATAACTCCACTGAATAAACGAGGGGATAGATCTAGTAGTCTGTCTATCGTAAAACCTTAAGATAGAGGTGTTTTAGTTTGATACGAGCATCGGCGGTAGAGAACCGCCAATCAACCGTAACGACTTTAGTATTTCGCTCATTTCCCCCAAGCTTGAACTTCCCGATCCAAAGTTAGCTCATCTGGTATACGACGGTTCAGACATTACCGGGACAAGACACCGAGTTCGATCTCAGCCATGTTCAGCCAACTGCCATGCCTAGGTGTGAAGTGAAACTCGAAGCGCTCGACCAAATTCCTGTCTTCATCAGGCTCATAGGTCAGATAGAAAGCAGCAGGTGTATGCTTGTTGAGTTTATCAAGCACCACAATGATCTTCTCTGCCTCAGGATGGATCTCGCCTGAGGGTTCTCGCATGGCTTCAGCCGAGTCCAGGCGGATACCGAATTCACCACCGCGTTTTCAACCAGGGCTTGAGCTTGTTCTTTTGAGCGTCTGTCGTATTGTCTCGTGAGAAATATTGTCCACGATCTCCAAACGGATGATCCGATCCTTCAGCAGACGCAGACTCCAGCG
This sequence comes from uncultured bacterium, assembly GCA_965603285.1. Lineage (GTDB taxonomy): Bacteria > Chloroflexota > Anaerolineae > Anaerolineales > UBA4823 > JAUWPO01. The sequence goes on along the minus strand of CBFDCK010000016.1, from coordinate 15,449 downwards.
CTTATAACCATCCGGCGGTTCACTACAAGCCAGTGCGATTAGATGCGCTTCGCCTGCACCGTCCAGACGTCGTTCGTACACCCGGTCCGGTTTCTTACGAAGGACGGATCCTTCCAAACCGCCTTCGATGTACTTCTTTCGCACGTTATACACGGTCAACTGGGAGACTTCGTAGGCTTCACAGATCGCTTGGTACTTCCATTTGGGAGCACCTTCGCTGCTGTCTGACTTGAGCAGGATGTAAGCTCTCCGGATTTGTCGGGCTGACGCTTCACCAGACGAAATCAATTCTTTCAGTTGTGAACGTTCAGTTTCTGTAAGCTTTACAATATATTTCTGTTTCATTTCCTTGCTCTCCTTGATCGTCTTTATTGTTTATTGATCAAGAAGGAGCAAGATGTGTGCCATCTTTATCCTTTATGTTGGACAGGCTGCTAGGGAAAAAAGCCGTCCTGTTCAACATGCTCAAAATCCTGTGCTGACTCTAGTAAAACATCAGCTTGGTGCGAACCATCACGTGCATACAGCACGCTGACCTCGTCTTGATATATTCTTACCCAATCTTGCTGTTGCTTCATAAGGTTATCCGTAGGGGAAGCGCTTTTTACCAAAGCCATAACCGTTGGATAGTCATTCAGAAGACCTGCCCAATCGCCTATCCCTAACATGTGGCGCACATTGACCTTGTAGATCTGCTCCGAATACGCCATTTCGCGCCGTGTGTCGAAGGATACTTTGACCCCTGGAGCAAGGTGCCAGATGGCATAATCTCCCCAATCAAAATGGATCGCTAGGTTGCCTTCAACACGGCTTTGACGCAGCAAGGACACCGAAGCTATCGGATAAGCACTGGGATCCTTGATTGGAATGCCTGAAAAGTTGGATATTTTCCATGCGCATATTGTTAAACCCACGATGATTACCACAAACGTTAGCAATGCCTTTCTTTTTGCAGAAACCTTGGTAACTGGCATAATCAGATTCCAGGCCTCACCAATAAGCTCACCAGCGAATACCAATGCAGTAAGGATGAAAAACAAGCTGAAACGGAAAGATATAAACGGTAGATATGCGGTGATAGCAAGTGGTATCACCAATGCGAGTTTACGCGGCTTGCGGCTGAATACAAGTCCTAGGATCACCAAGATCAGCCAAAACAAATAAGAAATGCCCATCAGCGAGTGAACTCCCAGAGGCCGCCACTCAGAAATTTCAAGGCGTGGGTCATCCAGGTTGCTGAAGATAAAGAACAGCAAGTCAACTCCGTAGGGATTGATAAGAGTCGCCACACCGCTGAGCAGCAAGGGTGGAATCACCTGGAACCAGACACGGCGGTTACGGTGGGTCAGCAGGTGTACAAACGCCCAGACCCCCAGGATGCCCAACCCGGCTGGGAAAGCCCCGTGCAGGTTGGGCCACAAAGCAAATATCAATGGGCATGCCCAAAGCCAACGGTAGCGACCGGATTCAGCTTGGACGATGATCAGTAATATAAACGTGAAAAGTAAGGCGGTATAGCTATGTGGTCTTACCGTGTAAATAAATGGCAGTGCTAACGGCATGCTCAAGAATAGCAGGATACCTGCTCGTAGAGGGACCAGAGGGTATTTAACTAAATACCAAAAGAGTATTGCGTAAGTGATTGTCCATAATCCTGTTTTGAGTATCACCAGTCCAGTTGGTCCAAATAACAACCAAGCGATTGCAAAGGTGATTTCTGCCAGCCATTCATGGTTTATCCAGCGTTGCCCTTCGGTTAGATAGGAATATGGATCTACTTGCATTACAACCCCATTCTCTAAAATATCAAGCCCAAAGCGCAGGTGCCCCCACAGGTCTGGATCGCTAATAGTCTGAGAGACAACCACCAAAAACCCGCAGAAGATCAAGAAAATGACTGCAGCATTCCAGAAGATTCGGGAATAATCTGCTTCTCGAGCATCGGTTTTAGGGAGACGGACAAACTTCATATTAACTCCTACTAATCTGGGGTGCAGAAATTATAGCATGTCACATTCGAAATCCACATTTGGATATAGATGAGCAAACTAATAGCCCTTCAATCTTCTCAGCCAATAGGCATGCTATTTGGTTACTATCAGGGGGGAGACGTGATCAATATTGATGGTATGATGAATAATGACGTTCAACCCTACATTAACTCAAATAACTTACCGATCTATCTGTCGGAAAAGAAGATACAGTATGTAGTTGATTTTCTGAACTTGTATTCCGACATTGCACATCAAGCAGGCGGGTATGATGATTCAAAATTCCTCAACCGGCTGCACACCATCCGCGTGTTTGATCAAGGAGAATTCGGTTGGAAATATTTAACCCTCTTCGAAATATCCCCTTAATCAATAATAAGAGCTTTTCTTTGTGAATTATTCAACCCAACCGAACGGTTCACAAGCCAATACCAGACCAATAATGTAGGAACTAACCAGATAAAGTATTCGTCGGTTAAAAACCTATGCGGAAGCAAGTATGCTAAATTGATCAGCATATAAAATGTCCCAAACAAAATAATTTGCCTTCGGTCGGCATGTAATAAAACTATCCACGCAGGAATCAATCCTACCAACAGCAGCACCTGGTCATAAGTCCAAGCATATGGGGTAGTGAGAAAAGATGCGAAGAGCAGGATTGGCACTTGATTGCGCCATCGCCATCTATTGCGGTGATGGTACCAGTACCATCCTAACCATAAAAAACCGAAAATGATTGGGATGTACTGCAGCCAAAATTTTTCTAGACCAAAAAGCAAGCGAATAAATGCCCCAAGAGTTGGAGTGAACCAGGCTATGGGAGGATATTCTTGCAATGCGTTGAAGTACTGGTCAACAAGATGGTGGTTGAATAGCAATCCAATAATGGTAGCACTCAGAAGTGTTATGCATAAGCCTACTAAGACCTTATAACGGCGCATACTGACCACCCATATGAATAGTGAAATAAAGAACAAGTACAGTAATTGCGGTTTAAGGCAGGCTAACGCAACACAAGCCCCAGCCAGATAATCGTACTTCTTATTTTCGATAAATCCAAGGAACCCGACTAATGCGAGTAGAATCCAATAGGTAACCTGACCTTGGGAAAGCATCAGGTACGTTGGGCCAAAGCTGAACACAACCACCCAGGCAAACCTGCGTTGATTTTTAGGACCCGCATACAATTTCCAAAGTTGGTCTGCACAAATTAGCAGAATTATGATGCTTATCAAAAGCCAAATAATACGGCTGAACAAGTATGGAAAACCAGCGAAAATCATTGCAAGAGGAAGTGACCAAGGTGGGCTGTAAAAAATGGTGATCACCTGAGGTTCTTCAACAGCCGAAACAATCGCGTTTTTTACCTGCTGAATTTGAATTGGATCATAAGGATTTGCTCCTTTCAGATTCAATTTGCCGGCAGCCCATATTTGAGCAAAATCCTGCCCCATAATGTACTTCAGATCAACTAATAACTGGCTTCCAATTTGCCAAAGATAAAATAGGCTGACAATTAAAGCCAGCAAAAGAACCAGGCGATATGCAATTCTTTTCTTGTAATGAGGATCCATAAATGTTATCAGTGATTCAAATGTTTTATCTTGTAGATTATAGCCTGAGACGATTATTGCCGCACAAGCTAATTACCGTTTTTGTATTTGGATAAATCATTAGTAAGTTAGCGCTTTTTGATTTCCCAATCATTCGTGGACGTAGATCGGGAGAAACATAATTAATTCGATGGTTTGATTTGATACTTGTCCCAACTCCATATTTATATAACTGGGAGGCGCAATACCATCATGTGATACGGTGAAGGGTGTATCCGCGAATATAAATTTGTTTTCAAAAAGGATAAAATCCATGATGACCAGCAAGTTCATATTTTCGTATCTGAAGTGATCGCATCTGATTTGCCGCCCAAAATCAGTTTCTATTTTCATTGCACCAATCAATATGAAAGCTGTTTGTCCAGCAATTCCTGGATGGTCTGGGCGCGAACATAATCGCCCTGGTTAAGGTAATCCTCCATAAGATGGGAGAGAGTATTCTGCATCTCAGGAGTCAGCCAAGCGCTAATTAGATATGGTGAGGTATCTTTATTAAGAGATGGGACATTGTATGCCAACCGATAAAAGTTATAGGAAGAAAATGCGTATTTGGGTACCATGATCCACCCGAGTACTCCTTGTCGGATGTTCTGAGCCTGTTCCAATTTACCTTGATCTTCAGCAACCTGTGCAGCTGCCAGAAGGGCTTTTGTAGTTGGCGGAAATAACAAGGTTGCTGCTTCAACTTCTCTCCAGGCAAGCTCCTCTTCTCCTGACCGTTGGTAAAGCACTGCCTGGTATATATGGGCATCCGGGTTCCCGGGAGAGTCGGTCATTATGTGGGTTATGATTTCCTGAGCCCTGGTATCATCACTCGCCTGTAAAGCCTTATACACTTGAAGTAACCGCCGGTTTAAAGTAATTTCCCAGCCAGGGTTGAATTCCTGACAATCTTTCTCAAGTGCCTGCTTCCTTAGTGGGGTGCTGTGGAAAAATAGGCTTTGTTCATACCAGGGATTGAGGCAGTAGGCGATGTAATAATGTTCAAGCGCTGCGCGGTTATCTCCTAGCTGCTCTTCCATCCAGGCCAAATTCAACCACAAGAATTCGCGCTTGTGAGCAACCCGGATTGCCTTTTGCAGATGCTCAATCGCTTGCTGATGCTGACCGAGCTGCCATTCGTAAGAAGCTAGGTTGGCCCAATGCAAGTACCAGGAAGGATCTTTTTCCAAAGCCTGTTTCTGGATCTTGAGGGCAGTTTCCAGCCTGTGATGATCATTATTCTTGCTGGCTAACATCGCGTTCGCCAAGCTGCATTGGAAGGCATAGTAAGGATTTTGTGGATTGGCTGATGCTGCCTGGCATAGCTGTTCTTCGGCTGAATCCCAGTCCCCGGAAAGTGCAGCATCTCGACCTTTGATATACATTTGGAAACCGAACAGATAATAACCTGCCCCCATAAAGAAGATTAAGAACAAAGGTAGCAGGAGGATAATTGCCCTCCTTGCATGTATACGGTAAAAATTCTGATCCCCTGCCAGCGAGTAAATCAACCCGATCCAGACAACAATACCCAGCAAGATCGGAAGAAATCCGAAATAGAAATCCAGAAGGCTTTCCACAAGCAGAGCAGCGCCAATTCCGGCATATGCAGATAGGGATTGTTTTTGAGAAGAGCCGGAGGGAAAAGTTGACCAGCTTGATAAGCCAGCCCACAGCAGTAAATAAATCGCCCAAACAACCAGTAGTAATCCGACTAACCCGGCGCCTGCGGCGATCTGAAGCCACAGGTTATGAGCGTGAAAGACTTCATCACCGCCAATACCTTCGCTGCGCTGCGCGAACAGGAACGACACTTGACCGGCGCCATTCCCCATAAGCGGCGCTTTCCGGAACGAGTCCCAGGCGTAGCGCCAAATATTTATCCGCTGTTCAAGCGTGCCATGCGTAAAACGCCCGGCCAGCAAAACAAGAGCCAGGGATAAAAGGATACAGCATACCAACATAACTAGCAACAAGCTTCGCCGCTTGGAAAAGTTTCGACTCGCTCCGGTTTGCCTCTTATGTTTGAGTTCGCGCAGGACACCTGGACCGTACAATAAGCCGCACATTATCACGATCGCCGCTGCCAGACTCAGCCACCCTGTTCGTGAACCAGTAAAATATATTATCGCCAGGAAGTAAATCAATAGAATCCCCCAAAAAACGCGCAAAGTATTCCGCGTAGATCTTATAACGCGCAGCAAGACCAGCGGTATCACTAGGCTCAAAAAGCCGGCTACCAGGTTATGGTGAGCCAAGACCGTACCAGGAATCCTGATAGCTGCAGGTGGGGCAGCAAAGATCGTTCCAGAAATTCGCCACCAGCTAATACACTTGTTAATTACAAGCACCAGATCAAGCAGGGTATAAGCAATTCCAGCAAAGATCAAACCTTCTTCCCACAGATGAGCCCATCCACCCGTGCGGGCTGTGTACACGACCAACAGTAGGATCAGGATCATCAACAAATCATTCAGAATCCATGGAATTTCAACAATTGCAGGTTGGGACCAGGATAATGAAATCAGGTGCAAGCAGAGAATTACAGCGAGCGGTAAAATAATTTTAGGGATGGCGAACTCGAGTCGATCCGAACGCGCCAGTTGAAGGATCCAGAGAATGGCAGCTGCCGCTAGCATACCGAGCGCGATCAGACGAGGTGTCAACTCCAGGTATGCCCAGAATAACGGGAATAAAGTGATAAAAAAAACCGTTCCAAAACGGTATAAGCGCATCCCTTTCAATACGCCCCTTCCCCTCGTATCACCACCCAAATTGTACGCAGCAATATATATATATCCAACCATATTGACCAGTTGCGTACATAGTACTCGTCATAATGCAGCCGGTCAGCGTAACCCACATTTGTCCGACCAGAAACCTGCCACAAGCCGGTGATCCCAGGACGTACGCGCTGATAGAGTAAGTAGCCCTGCTGGTAGCGCTCAATCTCTTCCGTGACGATAGGCCGCGGGCCGACCAGGCTCATCTCGCCTTTCAGTACATTCCAAATCTGGGGCAACTCATCCAGACTGGTACGGCGTAAGAATCCACCCACCCGGGTGACACGCGGATCGTGCCTCAATTTCTGGGTAGCCTGCCATTCAGCTCTAGCAACAGAATTATCGGTCAGGTAATTTGCCAACACCTGGTCGGCATTAGCGACCATCGTTCGAAACTTCCAGACGATGAAAGGTTTTCCCTTTTTTCCTATACGAGCATGACCGTAAAAGATAGATCCCCTAGAATCGAGGGGGATCAATAGTGATATTAATAATGTAAAAGGTAATGTAATAACACCCATCATCAGGCTAACAGTGATATCTACAAGGCGTTTAACTCTTTGATCCCATTTATTTAGAAGGTTCTGACGAATCTCCAATCCTAATAAACTTTCCAGATCGTAAGGCGTCACTCCCAGGCTGCCTATCCAACCAAAATCTGAAATTAAAATTAGGCGTTTAAATTCGAAGCTTTGTTTGTCCAAAATAGAATTGCGAAGGGTTTCTGATAGTTCAGAATCGACCAGAACGGCGGTTTGTATACCTCTCATTTGACCTGCATTAGAAAGAAAATGATCAATAGCCAACTTTGGAACAAGAGAACCATCAATATTACCAGTGTCATCGATGATGACTACTGGCCGGATTCCGAGGCGCATTCTTTCAAGAAGAAATTTTGCAGTCCTTTGGGTCTGCGGTCCATTACCAACCACCACTACTGGTTCGCCCCACAGACCGGAGTTAGTAGCAATTACACGAAAAAGCCAGCGGCACATGGGTATCGTAATTATTGCGAATCCCCAAGAGAAAGCAATAACCAAGCGGGAAAAGTACTCGGCACTTCGAAACCAGAATGTTGCCGTAGTAAAAAATAAAAAGACAATGGTTGTGGAGAACGTCAAGCGACGCATTTCTACAACCGGACTCAGACCAACCGCTGGATATAAACCACGAAGAGCAAATACCAACAAGAACACCGGTATTAAGGCAATTAATTTCCAATAAAAAGGTGGATTGATCAGTTCACTGAGCATCATTCGCAGTCCAATCCCTGCAAAGCCAGCTATTAATAAACCGCAGGTGTCTGCCATCACAAGCACAATCGTCATCCAAGAACGAGCGTGTTTCTGTAAGCCAGTTATCTTGAACCTGGGCGTGGAAGGAGGTGATTGTGTTTCAGAATTAGCCAACTGTTCTCGCGTTTTCATGACTTGCGAAATTCACCCCATTTCAATTCTACAAAACGGGTGATTTCATGTTTGAAGCGTTTTTTGCTGAATCGTTCAGCGTGTCTGCGTAAGACTTGGGGATCCAAGTGTATCTCGCTTTTTTCGAAGCGTTCCACTGCTGCAACCAGGCTTTCCTGGGTCTGCTCTTCGAAAAGTAGGCCAGTTTGCCCATCGATCACCGTTTCCAGCACACCACCTTTCCCGAAAGCGATCACTGGCGTACCGCAGGCTTGGGCTTCTAGCGGTACTATACCGAAGTCCTCCACCGCGGCATATACAAGGGCACGTGCTTGACCTAGGACTTCCTTCAATTCATTGAACGGCAGGAACCCCAGGAATTCAACGTTTTCTCCAGCCATTGATCTCAAATTCGCCAGGTCAGGTCCATTGCCCACCACCATAAGCTTACAGTCTGGCAAGTCTTTGAATGCCTCGATGATCATATCTACACGTTTATAGGGTACCAATCTAGATATTGTTATATAATAATTTTCCTTTTTCTCGCATATTTCAAACGAGGCTACATCCACTGGTGGGTAAATAACTGTTGCATGACGGCGATAAACACGCCAGATATTTTGTGCGGTCCAATTTGAATTAGCGACATACTCATCAACACGGTTGGAAGTTGATACATCCCATAAACGCATATAATGAAGGAATAGCTTCGCGATCCAGCCTTTTAGTCCTTTTTGTAGTCCTGATTCTTCCAAGTATTGGTGGTACAAGTGCCAAGCATAACGCATAGGTGTATGAACATAATTTATGTGAAGTTGATCAGGCATTATTAGCACGCCGTGCGCTGTCGCATGGCTGCTGGAAATTATAATTTCATAATCACGTACATCAAATTGTTCCACGGCTAGCGGCATCAAGGGCAGGTAGCGGCGGTGGTTGCGCTTCGCGCCAGGCAGTCTATGGATGAAGGATGTATTTATTTTTTTACCCTTTGTGAAAGCGCCGCACGGTCCATCGGGATCGTAAACCAGTGTGTATACGGGCGCCTCCGGCCAAATTTCCCACAATGACGCCATGATCTGCTCACCGCCGCCTAAGGTTGTCAGCCAATCATGGATGAAGGCGATTCTATTACGTTCAATCATATTGGGTTTCTTCAAGTGCTTGAACCAGCAATTCCCAAACCTGTTGTGCGGTGCGATCCCAGGTGAACAGTTTTGCCCTTTGAAGACCTAGCTCAGTTAGGTGGTTTTGCAGATCTGGGTCATTTATTACCTTCTCCATTCCAGTAGCGATAGCATCCACATTAAACGGGTCAAACAGCATCCCTGCCTCACCGACAACTTCTGGTATAGAAGTAGCATTGGATGCGATTACGGGGGTACCGCAAGCCATGGCCTCCAGGATAGGCAATCCAAATCCTTCATAAATGGATGGATAAACAAAAAATTGAGCCCCCGAATATATTGAGGGCAAATCCGTATCTGGTATTTCGCTGAGTAAATGGGTTCCTTTTGGTAGTGAATCCAAGTGAGGATCCTTGAATGGGTAGCCACTGGAACCAACAATCACAAGTTCCATTTTAGGATATTGCCCACGCATTCTCTCATATGCATCCAACAATCGAAGTAGGTTCTTGCGTGGTTCAAGAGAACCGACCGCTAATATGTAAATACTAGCTAATTTATATTTGCTTCTGACTCTGTTGATTTCTATGTCTGTGGATGGTCGAAATTTTTCACCCACACCAGGGTAAATCACTTTTACTTTCTTTTCTGGAATTTGAAAACAAGCGAGTATCCGGTTTTTGGAAAATTGTGAATCAGTAATAACTCGATGAACACGCTTTGCCAGGTGAGGAAGTAGAAACCGGTACCATAATGCAAATGGCTTGCTGAACCATTCTGGATGGTCTATAGTACTGAGATCATGTATTGTTACAACCTGCCTGGAAATAGCCAAGGGTCCGGTGTTGGTTGGAGACCAAAGAATTGAATGATTCTTAAAATACGAAGGTAGAATAACCTGCTCCCAAAACGGACCTCGCTTAAGAATGTCGATTTCTGGAGATAATATCGAAACTTTATTACCCCCGAAGCAATGGATCACTTCTCGGGCATAACGTTGAACTCCCGTTATTCTTTGGTGTAAGTATCTTCCATTTATAAAATAAATGGTGTTTGTTTTTTCAGAAAAGTTCATCAGATTAATAATTTTATAATTTAATGATCGCAAACCAAGTAGCTTCCTTTAATAAGAGGATTAAAAACCACAATTATTCTTCGAATAATTGCTAATAATATTCTTCTCAAAAAATGATATGGCCATTTTGGATTTATTCGACAGCCATACATTGCATAAAATGTAGCTCTCCTAATTTTATTCTTCCGTATAGCAGCGATGGTTTGACTAGAGATGATATCGCTGTGCCAGTCGAATAAATACTTTTTGGTTGAGAAATGGATCTTGGAGCTATTTATGTAATCTTCAACTAGATTCCGAAGCTCAAAAATAAACTCAGCTTCACCATCAAAGCTTCCATCCAAAGTGATGGAATTAGAGTGGATTCTGTAGTGGTAAATTAATTTATCAAATGGAAAGTAATTTACACTTGAAAATGCCATACGAAGGATAAAATCTCGATCAGAAACTGATGGATAATTAAGATTATACATTCCAATCTGATCGAAAAATCTTTTTCGGATAAACCATCCGTTCGTGTTAGGTGAACCAATCGTTATTCGATACCAAAAATTTTGGTAATTTATAGTTGGAAAAACAAGAATCGGTTTCCATGATCCTGATGCATCCATTTTTAGTATGTCAATCCCACCCACAATTGCATCAATATCTTGGTTTGAATGAAATATTTCGGCTAATTCGGAAAAAAAATTAGGCTCATAATAATCATCAGAGTTTAATATCCCGATTATGTCACCTTTTGCCATCCGAATACCTTTATTGATCGCATCATATATACCTTGATCCGGTTCACTGATTACCTTCAGATTCGGGTAGAGCGCAAGTACATCAAGTGTACCGTCTGTAGAACCCCCGTCAATAATAATGTGCTCAACGTGTGGGTAATCTTGATTCAGTACGCTCTTGATAGCTTCATCAATAAACTTAGCGCGATTAAGGCTTGGAGTAATAGTAGTGATAGTGGGTAGCTTATTATTGAGATTTAGCATTGTATAGATAAGTCCAGTGAAAATTCTCAAAATCGCCTTGGGCGATTGGGCGAGCGCACCACTTGGAAACCATAAACACCTGTGTTTTTAGGAACACACCTTGTAACATTGACGAAAACATGCTTTTCCATCCCACCGAATTAGAACGAGAATCCTTTTTTTTAGTGGCGTCATAGATATATAGTCAAAATTACTCATTTTACCAATAATCGTCATGGATTACCTGAAATTTCAAACATCAGTCACAGTATTCAAGTGCGCATTGATAACGTCAAATTTCATGTAAGAAGTGTACTTTTGCAATTCAATTGGGCAAGATATAACTGAATAAATCAACATCAATAATAATAACCATTAACACAAATTTTTGTGAATCATCTATTAATACAATAATAAAGATTGGATTTCATTAAATATGCTATTTACTAAATTTTGCCAATTATATTTATGGATAATCAAATTTCGACCAGCTTCTCCTTGGACATAACGGCGTTCTCGGTTCAATAACAGTTTCGACAAGATCTTGGCCAAAGCTTCCGGATTATTTTTTGAGACTATTAAATCTAATTGATTAAGCTCATTAAATACATCATACATCTGAGGTTGATATGTTCCTACGACGGTTAATCCACTCGACATGTAATCGAATAATTTCAAAGGTGAACTGTAAAAGCTAGGACCCTGGTGATAAAGAATCAACCCAATATCCATCCCGGCTAACCAATATGGTAAGTTTTTGTATTCAATTTCTCCAACATAAATTACATTCGGAGGAATAATTAATTTTGATTCCAGTCCCTTTCCAATAATATAAAATTGGATATTCGAACTTTCCTCACGACAATTAATTAATCGAGCTGTTTCTAGTAATAAATCCAAATTATGCCAGTGTATATCAGCACTGCCCATCCAAACAATATTTAATCCTTCTTTGTTCCTTCTTATGTGCTTAACAGGATTTAGGTCAGGTCGAAAGAGTTCAGGATCTGAACCATTTGAAATGAAAACTGTATGCTTAATATCAAAAATCTCTTTCACATAATATTCAAGCTCACGAGATACACAGATAGCTAAGTCACAACCTTTTCCAAAGTATTTAATAATCTTTTTATGTTTACGAATTTCTTTTTCTGAATTACCTAAGTAAATTCCAAATTCTGGGGTGGTGTTGAATTCCAATATATGTAAGGCTGATCCAAGCAGTATCTTATACGGGTATCTTGAGAAATTTAGTAAACGAATTGGTTCATTTTCTAATCGCACGTACAAGGCATCTAAATTTCTAAGCTGCTTGAATTGCATGATACGTGAATTTGGTAATTTTTTTGACTCAGGATGTTGGTCATTTGGCCACATCCAGATTTCATGCCCTAATTTAGTTGCGTTGGATACAAATTGATATACATGGGCATTACCCCCAGTAGTTGAATCGCTTTTATAAACCGCGTTTCCAAAGGCTACCCGCAACATCTATAAAGGCCCAGCAATTAAATACTTATTCAGATCCGATATATTTAAATAAAATATCATGGTGAGATAATTCTACTAAAGGCTTATAAAATGGATTTAGGTAATCAAATATTTCATTTCTATATCTCGCTTCAATTAACATATATGTAGGAGCATATCTGCGAAAATCAAGACCTTTTAATACATTGAGTTCATATCCTTCTACATCAAGTGAAAAAAAGTCAATCTTTGGTATCCGATGGTATTCAAGAATTGACGTTAAATTCTTTGCTGGAACTGTCAGAGTGTCAAAATCTGACACATTTTCTTGAAGTTCAACTCCTTTATTAATATGACATAATTCTTCATATTCAGTTTTCATAGCTCCCCGTACTAACGACATAAGGCCACAATAATACATTTCGATATGATCATCATAGTAATCTATTGGTACAAGAGCACAATTTTCTACGATACACTTAGTTCGATTTTTCCGACACTTATCTGCTATCTCCGGGATAGGCTCTATTAATATTCCTTTCCAGTTCATATATCGTTCGAAATATAGCGTATTACTTTGATTCATTCCATCATATGCTCCGGCTTCAATAAAAAAACCATCTTTAAAATTTAGATAAGGTAGAAGTTTAATATCTAATTGATCTAATGCAAATGATTTTCTTGTAACTCGTATTTCCATAGATTCTAAAATATTTAAGAAACCTCTTTTCATCATTCCCTAATCCATACTGTTGTTTGCCAAAAATATAAATTGTAAGGGCCCGGTCCAAAGAAATCTTTTCTCTTCCATTTGATAAGGTTTAGATTAGAAATGGAATTACTGTACCTCTGCCTTTCCGAATTATCTAAAATCATTGAACCATTAGGTTTAACTTTTTTAATTGAATGCCTTAAACTCGAATGCCTTGCTCTACCATCAATTAGAATAATATCAAAATACTCATCTGGAAATTGATCAATTGTACAAACATATTTATCAAAAGATAGCCCAGAATAAATACAATTACCTGACAAATAGCTGTTTGGATCATTCGAGTTTCTACTTTCGTTTGGAATTTTCCTTGGCTCTTTTAAAAGTATTTTATAATTCTTGAAACTAGATTTTGCTAATATGTTCTTTATCCTAATTGCCCAATCGTTATCATGTTCAACAGTAACAACTTCTTTTACTTTCTTTACAAAATATAACGTTGAACCTCCACTACCATATTCAAAGACTCTCATTTCAGGCTTAATATTGTTGTTCAACCATTCTAAGGCAGTAAATGTTATCCAAGGTATTTCATCTTCAAGAGATTTCTTATTTGTATTTATGTTATTTATCCAAGAAGGAAAGAATTTGATAAGTGACCATATATATTGAAATGAATAATTTACTTGATCACTTTTATATACTTCCGCGGCATACATCTTGATAAAACGAAGGTTTGAAAGCATGGTTGATATCTAATAAAATATTGATTGTCAATATTGAAAACTATAATCCAACAATAGATTGCCTTGCGATTCTGGGGGTAATTTGCCTGAGCCGTAATAATCATCTGACACAACCTCAAAAAACGCAGCATCCCTTATCCAATCTGCAATCTCTCCATTCACATCAGCAAACAGAGTAACATTATACTTTCCGGGTAACAATTGCAGTTTTTCTAGATTTATTTTTACAGATTGAATTTCTTGTTCTAAATCAATGTATTGCCCATTAATCTTGTTGCTTATCAATGCTATTCTTTGACCAATTTGATTATCAATTCCTACAGCAATTTGAATATTCTTCAATGTTGATTTTAAATTATTCTCAAAATGTAATTCGAATGCTGTCTTTTCCCCACTTCGTACCGCATTTATAATATCTCCTTGATCATTTAGTAACCGAAATGATAAGAAGTGTATATTACCATTACCTCTTCTATCCTTTCTTTCTTTTAGGTATGTTTTCGTCATAGCAGTTGCATCTTTTTGATATATAGATATCACCGTTTCCGTATTACCAAATTCGCAATTCACTCCTTTCTCTATCAGCATACATAGAGTACATAAATTCTGTATAGCGGCCATCTGATGACTTACAAATAAAATCGTTCTGCCTTCGCCAGCCACCTGCTCCATCTTTCCAAGACACTTCTTCTGAAACTTAGAATCACCTACTGCCAAAACTTCATCTACCAGTAAAATCTCCGGCTCTAAATGCGCTGCTACAGCAAAAGCTAATCGCATATACATTCCACTTGAATAATGTTTTACCGGAGTATCTAAAAACTGCTCTATCTCAGCGAAATCAACGATTTCATCAAATTTTCGGTCGATCTCAACGCGTTTCATACCCAACACAGCACCATTCAAATAGATGTTCTCTCGCCCAGTTAGCTCGGGGTGGAAGCCGGTGCCCACCTCCAGCAGTGAACCCACCCGCCCTCTCAAGCGGACAAATCCTTCAGTGGGTTTGGTGATACGCGAGAGTATCTTGAGAAGAGTGGTCTTACCAGCCCCATTCCGACCGATAATACCTAACACATCACCCTGTTTGACCTCAAAGGAAACATCTTTCAATGCCCAGATATACCCGGGGTTCTTATTTTCACTATCCGATGAGGATCGTAAGCGGCGGAAAGGCGCTTTTGCTGTATTCGCCAGGCTGTCACGCAGGCTGCCATATTTAAAATGTCCTTGGCTGCCACCTATGCGATAACGCTTGGATAAATTTTCAACCCGGATTATTGTGTCGCTCATTATTAGATCACGTCTGCGAATTTATCTTCCATGCGCTTAAAGTAGGCTAGCCCACCTAAGAATATCAACAGCACTATCACGCTGGAGATTAGCACCAATAGCCCAACGGTGTACTCCGTGCCCAGCAGTGCCCAGCGGAAACCTTCCACTACACCAGTCATCGGGTTCAGGCTGTAGATCCACCGCCAGTTTTCAGGCACAATTTCTATCGAGTAGGCAATAGGTGTTGCAAAGAACCAGAATTGGGTCAGGAACGGCAGCGCATAGCGTACATCGCGGTACT
>CBFDCK010000015.1:0-38755 GCA_965603285.1 uncultured bacterium | reverse complement strand
GCGGTTCGACAGTACCCGCTCGCTCCCAGGCGCTCCCGAACATACGCTCATACAGGGCGGAAAACCCTGTCTGCGGGTCGACTGTCTGAATCCAGGAATCGTCAATCGGAATTGGTCCCAGGATCGATCGCAGCCCAACCGGCACTTTTTGAAGTGCTTTTTGAGCGGCCAGGCTGGCAAAATAGTAAAGTACTGCCACGCTACCGGCATTGGAATCGGGCGTGGGACGTATTATTATACCATTGGGGAGCGGAATCTCCCTTATTGACCCCGTACGCCACCCGTAGTAGCCAATGGAGAGCTGGTTAACAGCCCAACCGAGCTGAAGATACAGCCAACGATGTTCGAACTGCTTTACGCCGAGCACATAACCTTCTCCTATCATGCCGGTTGAGTCCCCCAAGACGCACCCGCATTCGTGTTCTATCAAGGCAATCAGCAGGCGCGGATTGATGGAGTTCTCCAAGGCGATTCGTGTGATCACATCAGCGGCGCTTGTCCAGGCTGTGGTGCCAAGGTATTCACGGTGCTTCCCCAAATAGCCACCGGTCCTTTTGAGGTACTCATCCACGTCGAAATCCACTGCTGAGGGACCATTTATAACCTCGCTGTCGGGCATCAATTTTGTCCCATCGATTACGATATGATGTGGTGATGGTAGGGATTGCCGGGGCGGCAGCATAAGCAACTGTTCGGGTGCGAGCAGCCCCTCTTTCGGTAGCGTAGATGGGGAAATAATTTCATCTGGCTGGACTCTAAAATGGGCTGCGACGTTATCCAGTGTATCGCCAGATTGAGCGTAATAGCTGGTGGGTGGATGCGCTAAAGGGGGGATGATTGACGTGGGATTTCGAGTACCTGCGGTTGGTGCTGGTTGTTCGGTCATTTTAATCTCCGCAGGTAGTTGGGTGGGTGTGAGTAAAGGAGTGCGGCTTGCGATAGGAGTGGTTTGGTGCCCCAATTTACTGAATTCAGCGCTCGACTGGATGAAATGTATCTTATCTTCTGTTCGGGTAAGTTGTAGAATTTCTGATGGGTGCACTTCGTTCTGCCCAGATGCAGGTAGGGGAGTAGGCTGGCAGGCGCCCAGTAAAAAGCTTGAAACAAGTAGAACTGTAAAAAAAAAGGGACCTAGGTGTTGGATTGGGATAAGTGTTTTAAGGATCATCATCGCCGCGGGTGATAAAAGATGGGGCATTGCTGCAGGTGCAGGCAGTGACGGTCTCTCCGTCACGGGTTAGTGTGCCTTTGTAGGCTTCCTCCCCAGCGTGGGCGATCCACCCACCAAGGTTAAACGGAAGCGGTCCATCTGCTGGTACCCATTCACCATTATACTTGCGTGCGATGTGCAGGTGCGTGCCGGTCGAAAAACCTCCCTCACAGGAGGGATGCCCCAATTTATCGCCCGTAGCTACCCAAGTTCCTAGCGGGATACGATCTTTGCTTTCGATATGCATGTAAACCAGCACCCAACCGGTCTGTTCGTGACCGTCGCCATCCAGATCCAGCACGACAAGTCCTTTACCGGTGCGCACAACCAGACCATCGGCAGCGGCTAGCGCCCAGGTGCCCGACTCAACACAACCTGAGGTTTGGATGCCTGGTCCGAAATCTAGGGCTGCATAGGCTCCATCGCGCTCCCATGCTCCGTGTGGACCACCAGTGTAGCTCCAGGTCCAGTTCCTTTCAAAGGGTAGGATCAAGGGTGGTTGTTTGGCGCCGGTGGGGTATAAGGGCTCTACTGTCTTGGCACGCTGCCACGGATCGCCGAACATACGTTTGTACAGGGGGATGAATCCTCCTTCTGAGTATAAAGCATCATGCCACTCCTGACCCTGGTAGAACTGGGCGAAATAATACTGTAAGGCGGCGGTTCCGGCGTTCAGGTCTGGGGCTAATCGGGCGATGCTGCCGTCGGTGAATGTGATTTCGGTAAAGCGCCCTTCACGATAGGCATAATAGCCGATCGAAAGTTGGTTTACGGTCCACACAAGCTGGTGGTAAAGATATTTTTCGTTAGGGATTTCCACTCCCAACGGGTATACCTTCTCCTCAGGAGTCGCAGGCTGCCCGTACACCCAATTGCTGTGATATTCGAGCAACGCCAGCAGCAAGCGCGGGTTGATCGAGTTCTCAGTGGCGACATGCGTGACCATCTGAGCGCCAGATAGTACGCCTGTGCTTTTGAGAAAATCGCTGTGGCTGCTCAGGTAACCACCGGCTTGATTGGCGAAGTCCTGTGCATCGAAGCTGGCGGCGGATGGTGAGAATACCACTTCGCTGTCGGGCAGCAGGAGTTCTGATGAAGTTGTGTCAGATAAGCGGCGAGGAACTAACAGCAGTTGACCGGGGTTAATGAAGCCCGTCTCCGGGATTGGTTCCTGTGAGGTGATCTCGGATGGTAGGACACCAAAGCGCACAGCTACCACT
The DNA here is from genome assembly GCA_965603285.1 of uncultured bacterium. Lineage (GTDB taxonomy): Bacteria > Chloroflexota > Anaerolineae > Anaerolineales > UBA4823 > JAUWPO01. Next base: position 36,325 of record CBFDCK010000015.1, on the reverse strand, counting down.
GGCAGAGTGTCGGCAGCCTGGGCGTAATACAGGATAGGGGCTGAATCTACGGTGGATATTTCGGTTGTAGGAGTGGAATTCGTCGATGTGGATGGATTTATGTCCACTTGCCCCGGGTAGCCGATGTTTGCAGGCATGGGAGTGGGGTCGAGCTCAGGATCAGGATAGACTGGTTCGTCTTGGGAGTTTGAGGACTCAAGTGGGTCATGGTCTTGCGGAGTAGGAGAGATTGAAGGGTCGCCTTCCTTGATACTGGAGAACAGTTCTACATACTGGACTTGCGTGGGTAGTGCGCTCGGCGGGATCCAGTAACCGCTGGTCGCGCAGGATGACATTAATGCAGCCAACAGCAGGGAGATCGTTGTGATGCAGCGGGAGCCAAACATTCGCACCTGGATCAACGCGTAATGGCGTTCTTGGGTGAGCTACCTGCGTAAGCTTCTACCTGTTTCCGGCCTCTTTCCAGATAACCATCGTATTGCTCGCCTGTCCCGATCGAAACCCAGCGATCCAGAACGAAGGGGATCGTTTGGTCAGCGGGAACCCATTCCCCATTATATCGCCGCGCTAGGTGTACATGCGTGCCTGAGGAGATGCCACCTTCACAGGACGGGTGACCAATATGCTCGCCGGCTCTTATGTATGTACCAGGTTCAACCCGGTCGCGCGATTCAATATGCATGTAAAGCACCACCCAGCCGGTTTGTTCCAGACCGTCACCGTCCAAGTCCTGGATGACGGCACCGTTACCGGCGCGTAAGATCAATCCATCGGCGACTGCGACCACCCATGCATCGCTATCTACACAGCCTAAAGCGTCACCAGGAGGGGCGAAGTCCAGAGCAGCCCAAGCCGACCCGTCTCCCCAACCGCCGTGCGGACCACCTGTGAAGGACCATTCTTCGCCTTTACCGAATGGTAATTGCATGGGAGGCTGGATCAGATTATCAGGAATGATGGGCTCGATAGCGTATCCAAAGGGATTGCCAAAAAGCGCATAATAAATGGCGAATAACCCCCCATCAGAGACAGCATGATCCCATTCTTCGCGCTCTAATAGGGTGGTGAAGAAATGCTGTACGCCGGCAGTACCAGCGTTGATGGTGGGTGCGCTGAGCAGGATAGTTCCATCGCGCAACAACCAAGCACCAATGCCGCTGACCCGCCACAAGTAATAGCCGCGGTTCAGATTGTTGGCGGCGTAAGCCAGTTGGAGGTACAAGCCTTCCCGCTCGGGGTTTTCCAAACCGATGGGATAATTTTTGGCTTTTTTACTCAGATCAGAATTTCTAACCCAACCGCTTTGGTATTCCAGAATCGCTAAAAGCAGACGTGGGTTAACCGAAAAATTTTGGGAGATACGCTCGACAATCTGTGCGCCGGTGAGCGGTTCGTTGTTGACTTCCTCTTTGTAGCCTGCTAGGTAACCACCCTGGTCCTGGATAAAACTTTCGAGGTCAAAGGACACGTTGGAAGGACCGTAAACCAGCTCCGAATCGGGAATGATCTTGAAGTCCGGAGCTGTTCCGTCTGGCGTTGGGGGTGGGATGGATAAAGCCTGACCAACATGGAGAAAGTTGGGATTTGCAAGCTTATTGGCGTCTTCGATCTGCTCCAACCCTACACCGTACAGCTTGGCGATTTTCCCCAGCGTGTCACCTTCTTCGACAGAGTAGTCTACGGGGTCAGCCCGTATTGTAGGCAAAGGGTGGGGTTGGTCTGGGGTGGGTGTGTGGAGCGGACCGCTGGGAGTGAGCTGAGCGGGTAAGCCTGCCGCTTGTGCAACAGGCACCGAACCGGATTTGGAAGAAGTTACTCCTGGATCAGGGACACTCCAGAAAGGAGTGTCCTCGTCCTGTACAGTGCGTGCGCAGGCTAATGTAGCTGCGAGAAGTACGAAGAGAGCGATTAGAATGAACGCCAGGTCCCGGCGTAAAGATAATTTTTTCATATATCAGCCCTAAAAATTCTATCATAGAGGCAGGACGCAGATGTATTAGTTTATTAAGAACGCGTTGCAAGATTCGGGCCATTTATCTTAGAGTGTGGTTGCTTCGATTCCTCACCTAACACCCTGCCCCTAAGCTGCCTGGTATTTAACTATCCGTTAATCGAAATGCTGAGCGTTTGCTAATACTTACTCAAGCGAATCAGAATCGCTTTTCTCGCTTTATTGAAGTGGTCCATAAACATTTTCGGCAAGTTCTTTCCCAAGCAGTTGGTCTGCTGGACGGCGGTGCAGCTCCTATTCAGTAGCCAATGGAAAACGCTGACGCAGACCAATAAGAGTTAGCTGTTTGATCGTATGGTACATTTGCCCCATCAGTTCAAGATTTTGCCAGCTGAAAGCCTGCCGGACGAGTTTAATTTGAACGCGTTCTGCATCCGGGTGAGTGTCTGAGATCGTCGAGAGGGTCACTGTAATATATTAACCTCAGGGTTGCCCGGAAAACGATTGGTTCTGCCCATAATCCGAGAGTATAATTGTCGAAAAGGAAAACTTTGAGGTACTCATGATCACAACTATTGTCGAATGTGTAGCAAATTTCTCCGAAGCCCGCCGCCCGCAGGTGGTGGAGTCTGTTATGGAAGCGATCACTTCCATGGGTGGTGTTGCTCTGCTTGACCGGCACTCCGACCTGGATCACAACCGCACTGTGCTGACTTTTGCCGGACCACCAGATAAGATTGAAGAAGCTGCTTTCCGGGCGATCGCGAAGGCTGCCGAGCTGATCAACCTAGACGTGCACACTGGCGAACATCCCCGAATCGGGGCGACCGACGTGGTGCCGTTTGTGCCCATTTCGGGGGTAAGTATGGAGGAGTGTGTAGAGATCGCACGCCGTCTGGGTCAACGAGTTGGTGAGAAACTGGAGATACCGGTCTACCTGTACGAAGAAGCCGCAGCACGACAGGAGCGGCGCAACCTGGAGAATATACGCCGCGGCCAATACGAAGCTCTGAAGGAGGAAATCGGGACGAATCCGGAGCGAGCCCCGGACTTCGGACCTGCGCGTGTAGGTCCAGCGGGTGCTACGGTGATCGGAGCGCGCCACCCTTTGATTGCTTACAATGTCTACTTGACAAGCGATGATGTATCGATCGCCAAGAATATCGCAAAGGCAGTCAGGCACTCATCAGGTGGATTGCGATATGTGAAGGCACTCGGAATGATGGTTGAGGGACAGGCGCAGGTATCGATGAACCTGACCAATTTCCACCGTACACCGCTTGCACGAGTGGTGGAGATGATACGACGAGAATCCGTCCGCTATGGGGTAAACGTACATCACAGCGAGCTGGTCGGTTTGATCCCCCAGGAAGCACTGGTCAACACAGCGCAGTGGTATTTGCAATTGGACCAGTTCGAGCGCGACCAGATATTGGAGTACCGCTTGGCAAACGCTTTGAAGAAGACCACCGAAGTCGCAAATGAACCGCATTCAAACTTCAGAAGCCTAGATATGGGATTCCTTGATGCGCTGGCGGAAGGCAAACCCACACCCGGTGGCGGCTCGGCGGCGGCATACAGCGGGGCAGCTGGTGCCGCTCTGGTGGCGATGGTTGCTCGTCTGACTACAGGTAAGAAAAAGTATGCCGCTGTGGAAGCGCGGATGATGAATATACTCGATCGGGCAGAGCAGTTGCGAGAAGAACTAACAGAAGCAGTTGTGCGAGATGCTGATGCTTTTAATTCCATCATGGCAGCATATAGAATGCCAAAGGACGCTCCCGATCAGGAAAGCGCCCGTACGGAAGCTATCCAGAAAGCAACCAAGATCGCGGCTAGTGTGCCGTTAGAGGTTGCTGGCATGGCGATGGAGGTACTCGAACTGGCGGCAGTTGTGGTCGCTGAGGGCAACCTGAACGCTATCAGTGATGGGGCCACCGGCGCGGCGATGGCGAAGGCAGCAATTACCGGGGCGGGTTACAACGTGCGTATAAACACTGCCAGCCTGAAAGATGATGGGGTAATAAAATCACTGCTGACAGAGATGGAAGAATTGGAGCAGCGTGCCTTATCCATCGAAGCTCAAATCCGGGGCGATCTCATCAAGCGGGGAGGGCTGCGCCTTTCATGAGACTTCCTCCCTGGGTTGCACCCTTGATAGGAAGTTTATTTCTATTTACTGCTACCGCCTGCACACCCGCGGTAGTCTCGACCAGTCACGCCGAATCACCAACGGAGAGTGCTCGAAATGAGCTAAAAAACACATCAGCGACGTTGAATCCAACCATTACTGGAACGCTTACTCCCACGGTAATTCCCCCATCCCCAACCCCTTTATCCCCCACCCCAAATCCGCCGACAATAACACCTTCTTCTTCCCCTACCCCAACTCCATGCTCTTCCGATGTATGCATCTATTCGGGCCAATTCTTCCTGGAGCGACCGATTAAAAAGCCAGGGGATGATGTTGTAGACCCCACGTATCGCTTCGGCACCACCCAGGGCAAGAGGCGTGAACCGCATCACGGCGTCGAGATGGTCAACGGCTTTGGGACGCCCGTCAATGCCGCGGCTGATGGGATTGTGGTGGTGGCTGGCGATGATCTCGAACCGGTATCACCCCAGGGCAAGTGGCCTTTGGTATATTACGGACCGTTCTCCAATTTCTACGGCAACCTGGTCGTCATTGAGCACGAAGTACCGAGGGAGCTGTTAATGGTAGTACGAGACTACCCTCAACCGGTGTACACTCTATACGCGCACCTGTCTGAGATTTCGGTAGAACAAGGTGAGACTGTGAAAGCCGGACAGGAAATTGGCAAGGTGGGCATAACTGGTGTGTCGATGGGCAGCCATCTGCACTTTGAAGTGCGCGTCGGTGAGAACTCTTATGAAAGCACCCGCAACCCGGAGTTATGGCTGGCGCCTCACCTGGATGATAATAAGCAGCCAAATGGGGGAATTGCCGGACGGGTGGTTGACCAGCATGGAAATGTTGTGGCGGTATCCAGCGTTGTCGTCGAGCACCTACCGGAAGGTCCTGACCAGACTTCTGATTTTGAGATTTACCTTATGAGTTACGAAGATCCAGACTTGATAGATCAATCTCCATGGAAAGAGAGATTTGCTCTCGGTGATCTGCCGCCCGGTTCGTACCGCATTTCGTTTCCCTATTTTGGTCGCCAGGAGTTCACCATTGAGGTCAACCCCGGGAAACTGAGCGTGGTGACGTTGAGGGTGGGCGATTAGGCAGTAAGGCAATCAGATACAATCAGGAAGAACCCTGTTCCCCAATTACCTTACCACTAATCAACGATTATCCTTTATACTTATTCGAATTTACAATCAGGAGGAGATTATGGGACTGAAACCCGATCATTGGATAAGAAAGATGGTGCGCGAAGAGGGTATGATTGAGCCGTTTGCTGATAATCAGGTGCACGATGGTGTTATCTCGTACGGGGTGTCCTCTTATGGTTACGACATCCGCGTAGCGGACGAGTTCAAGATTTTCACTAATGTCTATTCAGCAATTGTTGACCCGAAGGATTTTATGAGTGAATCTATGGTGGATTTCAAGGGTGATGTGTGTATCATACCGCCGAACTCCTTTGCCCTGGCGCGCACGGTCGAATATTTTCGTATACCGCGCAGTGTACTTACCATATGTGTAGGGAAATCGACTTATGCGCGCTGCGGCATTATTGTCAACGTGACGCCCTTTGAACCGCAGTGGGAGGGTTTTGTCACATTAGAAATCTCAAATACCACCCCTCTACCAGCCAGGATATACGCCAATGAGGGCATCGCCCAGGTGCTTTTCTTCCAAGCCGATGAGGAGTGCGAGACCTCGTATGCCGATAAGAAAGGCAAGTACCAGAAGCAAAAATCGATCGTACTGCCTAAAGTGTAAGAGAATCCGCTAATTTTCGCGAATTTCCGCAAACATTGAAAAACTAGTCAAAATCCATGAAGATTAAAGTAATTTTGGTGATACATTCAGTTTGATCCATGTAAACATTGTTGAATATGAGGTACTACGGTGGTAGGACTTGAAATAATATATAAAAATGTTATTGCTGGTCAGGCTCAAGAAGTGGAGCAAGGAGTTCAGGGGGCGCTTGATCAGGGTATAGAGGCTGATGTAGTTCTAAATGAATCACTCATTCCTGCAATGGGTGAGGTCGGCAAGCGATTTGAGGAGGGCGAATTTTTTGTACCAGAGATGTTGATATCGGCGCGTGCCATGAAGGCGGGATTAGCTATCCTGAAGCCATACCTGGTTGACAGCGGGGTTGAGTCTGCTGGAATAGTGGCGATAGGGACGGTTCAGGGGGACCTGCACGATATCGGAAAAAACCTTGTGGCGGTGATGCTTGAAGGAGCAGGGTTTGAGGTGCGTGATCTGGGAGTGGACGTACCGCCGGAAACGTTTGTGGATGCTGCAAGTGAAGGTGCCCAGGTGATCGGATTGTCTGCTTTGTTGACGACCACAATGCCCAAAATGGAACAGACCATCCAAGCCCTGAGAGAGGCTAATGTGCTCAATAAGGTTAGTGTCATTATCGGCGGCGCGCCGGTGACCGAGTCATACGCCCAACAGATTGGAGCGGATGCTTTTGCGCCCGATGCTTCCAGCGCGACGCGTGTGGTTCGCCAGTTGATTGACTAGGTAGGGAAGGTGTAATGAAAACCACACAGAAGCAGATTAAAGCCGGGGAAAAACCTGCTTGATGGGCAAAAGATGAAATCGTATGGACGGGCAGCATTGAGTGATTTTTTAGGCGATAGAGTCGTCTATCGCAATCTGGTCCCTTGTGACCATCGCCTGCCGCCTTTGGAAGTAATTCGTGCCCAATTGGACCTGCCGGTTGGACGTGTCCCTCGTAAATCAGAAAGTGATTATGCTCGTGTCTTAGTCCGCCTGCTGCGTTTGGCACGGGAATTAGATGCTCCTGGTATCCAGATCAAGCGGTTGATCTACTTTGGCGACACCAAGTTGCTGGATGGGACAGCTTTTGAGAATATCTGTTTGGCCGGGAATTGGCCCGGAATAGCTTTTATCGGTTCAGAAAATGATTTACCGAAATCCATAGAAATCGTTCCCTTGATCGGTGAGCAGACCTTGTATCTATCCAACCGCTGGGCAGCTTTGTCGGAGTTCGATCAATATTGCTCTTCGGTAGGTTTCGCTGTGGATGAGGGGACGGCTGTATTAATCGACATTGACAAAACTGCTCTCGGAGCGAGGGGTCGTAATGCACATGTAATCGACCAGGTTCGCATGCAGGCAGTGGAAGACACGGTTGCAGACCTATTGGGAAGTGATTTTCATGAGGAGACCTTTAAAGAAGCCTACGTGCAGTTGAACCAGGTCGGTTTTCACTCCTTCACCACTGATAACCAGGATTACCTGGCTTATATCTGCCTGATCCTGGGAAGCGGCTTATATAACTTTAAGGATATCCAGGGGAGGGTTAGAGATGGTGAATTGACTTCGTTCTTGGAGTTCATAAACGAGGTGGATTCGAGGAAAACTGGCTTGTCACCTGTTTTAGCTGAGATACATGGCGAAATTTACACAAATGTACAATCTGGTGACCCCACCCCTTTCAAAGCTTTCCGGCGTTCGGAATACCTAACAACGATCAGGCGCATGGGCTTCTTGGATGACAATCCGCCCGTTAGCAGAATGCTGGCAGAAGAGATCTTAATCACTCAAGAAGTACGGGAATTGGCATTGGTGTGGAGGTCGCGCGGCTCTCTGATCTTCAGCCTGTCTGATAAACCTGATGAAGCCTCCGTTCCCACGCCTGAGTTAGCAGCTTGTGGTTATCAACCTATTCACCGAACAGAAACACACGTCGTTGGAGCCGGATAGAAGCAGGAGTGATTTGAGATGAAATCGATTATTGGATTATTAATCCTCGCCCTCAGATTCTTCAGCTGACGACTCTGGTTCAACCTGTTCTTGTACAGGAGGTGAAGATGTCCCCTCCAGCGGCTCTTCGGGCACAATGAGAAGCATGACCAGGTAGACCAGCACCCCCGACCCGCCAAAGATTGTCAGTAAGACGAATAACAGGCGAATCAAGGTTGGGTCGATGCTAAAGAATTCGCCAAGCCCGCCGCATACACCACCGAGCATACGTTCGTCCCGCGAACGATATAGCTTTTGAGTTTCAGTAGACATTGTATTCACTCCTGATTAGTTCAGAATCACTTCTTCCAACATATCAATTTTAGGGGGTAAGATGGTCGGCGTCGCCATCTGACGGGTAATTATATCAGGATCTTTCAGACCGTGTCCAGTACACACCGCGACGATGCGGTTCTTCTTTGGATCAAGTTTCCCAGCTTGAATTTCGGTCTGCAAACCCGCCAACCCGGCAGCAGAGGCAGGCTCAACCCAGATACCCTCGCCTGCCAGCCTGCGCTGCATAGACAGGATTTCATCGTCACTCACGGCGATGATCCTGCCTCTGGACTGTTCGGCTGCCTGCAGGGCACCCTCGGCGCGCGCCGGTTTGCCTATGCGGATTGCAGTTGCGATGGTTTCGGGATTCTCCACGGGGTGACCGAGCACAAGCGGTGCCGCACCGCGAGCCTGAACGCCGAGCACGCGCGGCAGACCTGTTTTTTTGATTATGTTGTACTGCTGGAATCCCATCCAGTAAGCGGTAATGTTCCCAGCATTGCCCACTGGAAGGCAAAGCCAATCAGGGGCACTCCCCAGGGTATCGCATATTTCAAAAGCGGCTGTCTTTTGACCTTCCAACCGGTATGGATTGAGGGAATTGACAAGCGCAAGGGGGTGCTTTTGGGTGATCTCAACGACAAGGGACAAGGCGTCATCAAAAGAACCCTGAATCTGCACCACTTGTGCGCCGTAAGCGACTGCTCCTGCCAGTTTACCGGTTGCAACTTTTCCCTGTGGGATTAGGACGATAGATCGAAGACCGGACCTGGCTGCATAAGCAGCAGCCGAAGCGGCGGTGTTGCCGGTAGAGGCGCATATCACCGCCTTAACCTGGCGCCCGACTGCTTCGCTAATGGCGGCAGTCATTCCACGGTCCTTGAACGAACCGGTTGGATTTAAACCTTCATATTTCACGAATAATTCGAACCCGCCGCCGAAATCTTCTGCAATCCTGGGGACAGGAATCAGGGGGGTGTCCCCCTCCAGCAGGGTAATCGGGGTGGTTTGTTCGGGAAGGTCTAGTAGATTGCCGTAACGAGAGAGAACGCCGGAGTAGTTCATAGGATTAAGGGGAAAAGGTAAATGGGATAAGGCGGCGGATAGCCAGTTACCTCACGCTGTAGAGGCGCTTGTATTGGCTGCTTTGTTCCAAAATGTTGGACAAGGTGGCATCTGACGGGCATGTTATGCTTCTTATTAAAGATCTTCAACTGCTATAAGACTCTTCAGGTTTTCAAAAGTCTTTGGACCGATCCCAGGCACCTTTTGAATGTCTTCAATTAATCCAAAAAAACCGTTGGACTCCCTGTATGCAATTATTGTCTGAGCCTTCACTGGACCAATGCCGGGTAGATTTTCCAGGTCTGCTTGGGATGCGGTATTTATGTTTATAAGAGTGTTAGAACTGGGGAGCTCCACTATGGTTGATTTGGATGGACTGGTTGCTGGTGTTGGGGTATCAGAGGGTATAGTAGGGACAACAATGCGATCACCGTCCTGGAGAGGGGCGGCCAGATTGAGCGCCTGAGGGTTTGCATTGGGAAGAAAGCCTCCTGCAGCCTCGATGGCGTCTTGTTGACGGCTTTTTATCGGCAATGAATATACTCCTGGCTCTAAAACTGCTCCAACGATGTGCACGACGATGGGGGCAGACGTAGGTGGTGGCAGCAGGGTGATCCCTTCTCCGCGTGGTTGGCTGGATGTCAGGTAAATCAAGCCTGAACCCAACAATCCTCCAATGATCCCTACGGCAAGCAACCACCAGGTTTTCATATCCTTTTCCTACAGCATAAAAAATAATGTCAATGATGAATTATTCGTATTTGTGCAGGCTCAACCCCAATCGTTGCTTGGCAGCGTCGACATTTAATATGCGCACTTGAACCCTTTGACCTTCTTGGAGCGGATTCTCGAGCAATACTTCATCGACTCCGGTTTGCATCTCGGAAATGTGGATTAAACCATCTAGTCCCTCTTCCAGACGAGCAAATGCCCCGAATGGGACAATGCTGGTCACCACTGCTTCAGCTAATTGCCCGGGATGGTAGCGACTGTGAGCCGTTTCCCAGGGATTTGGCTGCAGGCGTTTAAAGCTCAGGGCGACGCGTGATCTTTCATTGTCTACCCGAATTACATAGACCTCAACCTCTTGATCGAGCGCGACCGCATCGGTTGGGTGCCGGACTCGCCCCCATGAGATTTCAGATACATGCACCAATCCCTCGACACCTCCTAAATCCACAAAAATGCCAAAATCGGTAATGTTGGTCACTTTGCCGCTAACACGATCCCCTGCTTGTAAGTGATTAAGCAGTTGAATCCGCCTGCCAGGTTCCGCCTGCGCAGCGCGTTCCGAGAATACAACCCGCCTATTCTCTGGGTTGCACTCAATTATTTTGAGCTGCAGTGTTCTATCAAGATAATTTTCCAATCCTCCTTCCTTTTTTTCTTCGCCTTCTTTAAAATCTAACAGGTGGGAGAGCGGTACGAAACCATGCAGTTTTTCGCTCTCTACGAGTAAACCTCCGCGGTTGTAGCTATTGACTTTCATGCTTATCACTTGGTCTTGTTCGTAGAGCCGGAGCACATATTCCCAGTCCAACAGCTCGGGTTCTGCTCCGACCCCCGGATCATTAGATTCTTTGTAGTTCGGCTCGTTTTGGAGATGTACCATTGAATTGTACGATGAGCTGCGGTTTTCATCCTCAGCAAGCACAGCATCCCACCATGACTCGTCCAATGCTGGTGGCGTTCCTTTGACGTCTAGGTGTTGTCCTTCGTTTACCATTATTCCTGCCTCCCCTAATTCTTATCTGCTTGAGAGGGTTGAGCTGAAAAAGATTGATCCTCAGCGACTATTACCTCTTCTTGTCTTGCTTCATGTTCCATTTCCACAATCGCATTCGCGACCGCCTCGATAGCTACGCGCTGTTTACGATAAAGGTCCGCTTCTGAGACAGACAGCCGCAATGCGATTTCGCGGACTTTACGACCCTCCAAAAATTTCATATCTAATATGTTGTATAAAACCCATTCTGTTGTAAACCTTCGGTCACCTTCAGGACGAACCTGGTTGACTGCTTTACGCAAAACTGCCCTTAATGCATTTGTTGGATTGTCCTCATGCTCGTGCAGGGTTTGCTGCACAACTTGTAGATCCATTAGGGGGCTCTGGGTTAGCTTAGGTCCCCCCCAATAATGGGAGAGAGCATCCTTGATCCAAGGAGAGAGATCCTCTTGTTCTATATTAATGTCGGGAGTAGTGAGAATCTTTGTGCCGTCATACCGGGCTGCGGCGCGCAATTGTTGGATCAAGTCCATTTGTGGAGTCAGAGCTTCGAGAGAACTAAAAGCTTGCTGTTGGATATTGCGGTCTCGCAGAGCTATGGCTGCCCGCTCAGACAAGATCGCAAGTGCTTCCTGTTGTTCTTCATCCAGGTTTATAGCTGGCTGGTGCAAAATACCAAGCATACCCAGAAGATTATCCCTGGTCTCATCCTGATCGAACAGCGGTATAAGCCAGTAATCACCCCAAATAAACAAATCCCGGTTTTGACCGTTCTGGGTTACTTCTTGGAGTAAATTTATTGACAGGTTTTCTTTATCCAGGTTGTGATCCTCACCTATGATCACCAACATTTCTAATCCTTGAGATCCCAATGCAGCAATAAAGGCTTCGGATACTTGTAGGCGATCACAAACTGCCGCCAGTACTGCTTCTAAAAACTGTTGTAAATCGCCAAGTGTAAGCAACCTATCTTCCAGTGTTTGCAGCAATTCCATGTCAGCTCGGTCCCGGTTGGGGAACACCAGGCGTTCCCAACCAGGTGCAATGAGTGTTATCAGATGTTCAAGAACCAATATCGAAGTAACCATCAAAACCGGGATGATGGTAGAAACGTCATACCCAAGCCGCCCTCCTACCCTCCGAACCAGCGTGGTAATCGCAAGCACAGTTGATGCGGTCACAGGACCTCGTAAAAGCCATTTGAAAAGCCGCCGCTTTATCACCCTGTCAGGCCAGGGTACTCCGAAGAAAGCCACAGCATACGCCATCAGGATTAACAAAAAGGACACAAGTATATTGCTGGTGATAACTATCGTCCAAAAAAGGATTGGGAATTGAGCCGCGATTCCGGAGCCAAAAAGCAGGTAAGGGAATGAGCCCAGAGCTGGTGCCAGAGCTCCCATTATTAGGTAACGCATTCTCCTGCGGCTTGCGCTTGCGACTGTGCGTTTGTATGCCCGCCAGAAATTCCACCATGACACAACCATGAGTACTACATAAAAAGCGCTAAACACCAAGGTCAACCAGGTACGCTGCAGGTGAGGAGCAACGATTTCACTTTGCACCAGCGGTCCGACCAAAATAGAAAAAGGCAAAGCTAGAAGGAAAAGGATTGAAAGCAGATAGCAAAGCCGCACAACCAAGCGGCGCCGCCCGCGAGAAGGTTTACCGGTTGTGGCTAGAATTGCATCGGATAGATGCAGGTATGCCGCGGGTAAGAAAACGATCCCCAACCATTGAAAGCGCAGCCAGAATTCTAATTGCTCATCAGTTCCTGATACGCTACCTAGGGCTTCACCGACATAAACGATGACCACGCACACTAGTATGGTTGCAAATGAACGGGCTACCCGGTCGCGTAAATTAAAAGATAAAGCATACAGTAGCAAGGAAAAGGCGGTAATGGCGACCCCGGCTGTGAGGAGGTCATTCAGAGTCCGCAGGAAACCTAAAAAGATGTCATACATAACGTTAACTAAATTGAAATACCCGCAAAATATTTAAGTTATTGGTTCAGATTATAAGTATATGCTGCTGATATAACCACCATTGGTATAAGCAGCTAGTAATTCAGCGCAATGACTTAGCGAAAAAGATTCCAATATCGTTATTTGTGTAGTAGCGGTCATTATAGCCGCAATAATCAAAACCGAATTTTTGAGCTAGTTGAATTGCGGGATAGTTCTTGGGCTGCATTTCGAGCACAAGATAGCGGGTAGCGTGATTTGAGCCCCATTCCAGAGCTGCCAAGAGAAGCGCGGAACCGATCCCTTCGCGGCGTAGTTTTTGCGCTACAATCAGATCGGTTACCCAGGTGGTTGATGGAGCGATGTCAAGCGTCAGGCTTGCATAACCGATTGCTTCCCTTGCATGCACTGCTACCAGGAGACCAGAGCGTTCGGTCCAGTCGGATGTGAGATTGTTGGGCGAACGTGGATAGTCTACTCGGAAGGTGCGAGGCAGCCTAACTCGGCGAAAATTAGTCGTGATGTGATTCCCGTCTTCTTTTTGGGTGAACTGCATTTGCCAGACATAGCTGGTCTCATAGTTGTGTTCCAACTTCGTGATTATGGGTATGTCATCAGCAGTGGCGGGGCGGATTTCGATCTCGGGCATAAAAATACCTTATCTAAGGGCTGGGCGTCTCATCCGGAGCTCTTACAACACGTAAATTAACAATACATGGCGAAGAAGCCTGGGCTTGATTATCAACCACGACCAGGCCCAACTGGTACTCACCGGGAGTGAGTCTCCTGGTATCCCAATCGCCAAGTTTATTGTCTTGAACAACTTCGTTTCCGGCTTGTAATGTCAGCCAAATGGTTTCATCAGGTCTTTTTATCTCCAATTTATAGAAACCGAAGTTGGGTGTATCAGCGGTGCCTAGAATTTCGACTACCCCGCTCACTTCAATCCCCTCCAAAGGAAAGGAGATTTGAATTTGTCCAGGTACACATCCTGAGGGTACCGCTTCAAGCGTAAGGGAGGGTTGTTGATTCTCTACATTTCCCTCAGTGTTAGGAGTTGTGGCTGATAAGGTGATCGTCGGAGTAGACAATGGATTCAAGGTTGGGGTAGGCTGTGTAATTGCACCTGGTATTGAAGGGGCGACAAAATAAACCAAAATAAACTCTGAAACTGCTACGGCGAGGAGCAAAACCAACATCGTAGCCGATTGATTGAGTCGTGCCTGGGCGTTTTCTCGTTCCAAACCGAAGGCTGCGTCTCGTATTTCTTGCCATGCAAGAACAAATTTGCGGATAAAAAACAGCGCCCCTAACCCAATAAGCAGATATATCCAGAATTCAAAGGCGCGAAAAAAGCTCAATGCTTCTTCCATGCCGCTCCTTTTTGGGGATCATTAGGCAAAACACCGATAAATTTACTGTGTGTTTCGCTACGCGAATATTATAAGCGATTCAATACACCCCGAATGATGGTCAGAAGTTTCGGGACTATCATTTCGCCAGCCTCTAATACCTCTTCGTGAGTGGTGATCGTGCTGCCGTCCAGGTTGGCTTTATTGCTGATGCCGGATACACCAAGGACGCGTGTTCCGCCATGACGAGCGACGGCTACTTCCGGGACGGTAGACATTCCTACTGCATCTGCGCCTATAGCTTTGAGGAAGCGTAAATCCGCTGGCGTCTCAAAAGAAGGACCTGACAGCGATACATATACGCCTTCCCGCAGCAGCAGGTTGTTTTCAAGAGCCACCTCACGAGCCAAATCATTTAGACCCCAGTCATAAGCCTGTCCCATGTCCGGGAATCGAGGGCCAAGCTCATCTAAATTTGGTCCGCGCAGTGGTGTCAATCCAGCCATGCCGATCAAATTCAAGTGGTCTGTTATCAGCATGACATCCCCCGGGTTGAAGTCTGGGTTTACAGCGCCGGCTGCATTTGTCACAATGAGGAGTTCAACGCCAAGGCGCTGCATGACCCGAACTGGCAATCCTATTTGAGCCATGTTGTACCCTTCATAATAATGGGCGCGTCCCTGCATAACAATAACCTGTCGACCCTCCAATTTTCCTAAAACCAGCCTGCCTTGATGCCCGATCACTGTAGAAACTGGCCAGAAAGGCAGTTCGTCGTAAGGGATGAGCGCAGGCTGTTCAACCGAATCTGCCAGCGTTCCCAATCCTGAACCTAAAATCAGACCAACGGATGGGCTTTGTGTAGTTTGGGCGCTTATTGTATTTGCTACTTCGTCGATTTGATCAAGCGAAAAAAATTCGTTCATGAGAATAATTGACCTCTTTTTGGAATAGATTTTACACTTTCTTAGCCGCCCCTAAGACTAACCCTTTTTGCGATGTCGAGTTTGATCTGGGTTGAAAATTGATTGATGCACTGTTTATTTTATAGCGTGGACTGGGAAACCCCAATTCCAGGTGAGAGATTATTATAACATGCGCTCACATTAAAAGCGCTTTGCTGAAAGCATCCACAGTCCTCTCGACATCTGCGTTATCTATCCAGTAATGAGTGACAAGACGAAACCGTCGGTCGCTCACTACACCTACTTTAATATCCATCTCATCCAATATTTCAGCAACCTGGGTCCCAGTTAGTGATACCAAATCTTCATCCAGACTGAGATAGAGCATATTGGTATACGGAGCGCCAGGATCCAGGATTATACCGGGGATTTTTTCTAAACTTCGCGCCAATCTGCTAGCTCGAGCGTGGTCCTCCGTCAGGCGATCTGCCATGCTCTCCAAAGCTACAATTCCGGCTGCAGCCAGGATGCCTGCTTGGCGCATACCTCCCCCCAGTTGTTTACGGATGCGGTGGGCGCGGGTAATGAACGGGCGTGATCCACAGATAACCGAGCCCACTGGAGCACATAACCCTTTGCTGAGGCAAAATGTGACCGAATCGGCGCGGTCAACCAAATCCTTTGCATCCACGCCGAGTGCCGCGGCAGCGTTGAATATACGTGCGCCGTCAAGATGCAGACGAATGTTCTGTTCCTGAGCGATTTTGGCGACTCCGTGGGTATATTCCACGCTCAGGGGAACACCGCCGCAGCGGTTATGGGTATTCTCGAGTACGATCAAGCGCGTAATTGGGAAATGAGCATCATCAGGGCGTATAGCAGCCTGGATATCGTCTAATTTCAGAGTGCCGTCCAGTTGGTTTGGAATCTGGCAGGAATGTACGCTGCCCATGGCAGAGATACCTCCGGCCTCATACAGAAAAGAATGGGCTAAATTCCCCAATATCACCTCATCACCGCGATCGCAGTGTGCCAGAATCGCCACAAGATTACCCATTGTTCCAGAAGCGACGAACAAGCCGGCTTCTTTGCCCATTTTAGCGGCAGATATTTCTTGTAGATGGTTAACAGTGGGGTCCTCGCCGTACACATCGTCTCCTACTTCGGCTTCAGCCATGGCTTGCCGCATGGCAGGGGTGGGTTGTGTTAAGGTGTCGGAACGTAGATCAACAATACTCATTTATTCCTCCCGGAAATCAATTGGCTGGCATAACATAGCGATGATTTTCGTGCAGCGGTTACATGTATCTTAATGTCGTATTTGGATCAATATATCTTCTAGTTCCTGTGGGAGGGGTGCTTCGAATGTGCGTGGTTCTTCTTCACCCAGCAGTCGGACGCTCAACCGATATGCGTGCAGGAAATGACGGTCCAGCGGGATTGTGGAGTGCCGCTTCCCGTATACCGTATCACCAGCGACTGGACAGCCCAGGAATGAGAGGTGCAGGCGAATCTGGTGGGTGCGCCCGGTGATTGGATGGATTTCCAGAAGTGTGTGATCCGGGAATGTTTCCAGTGTAAGGTATTCGCTGACCGCTTGGCGTCCTTTTTGCGGGGAGACGACAGCCATTTTCTTGCGGGTTTTTGGGTCTCTCCCTATAGGTGCTTCTATCCTACCAGTTGGGGTGGGCGGCACTCCGTCCACCAAGCCTAAATAATCCTTTTGGACTTCACGGCTCCGAAATTGGTTTTGCAGCAAATTGTGCGTAGGGTCGTTTTTTGCCAGCATTATTAGACCGGAAGTGTCCTTGTCCAGGCGATGGACTACTCCCGGTCGCTTTTCCCCACCAATCCCTTCCATCTCGGGGGCGTGACTAAGAGCGGCATGTACCAATGTGCCCGATGGATGTCCGGGTGCTGGGTGAACCACCATCCCAGCGGGCTTGTTCACTACGATTAAATCATCATTTTCAAAAACAATGTCCAGGAGAATGTCTTCAGGAGTGAGCTTACTGGGTTTTGGGGGTGGAATGCGCACCTGCACGACTTCCTGCTCTGCCAACATTTCGCCGGTTTTGTGAGCTGTAATCCCATCAATGGCAACACAGCCATCCTTTATTAAAGATTGTAAACGGGAGCGGGAAAATTCTGGTAGGCAGGTGACTAGAAATTTGTCAAGGCGCTTTGCCTGTGGTTCGTCAAAAATGAATTTGACGAGACGTTCACTCACCCTTGACTTCCTCGGGGAGTTGGCCGTGCACGACATCTTGGTTGGAGGATGCTTCATCATCGGAAGGTGGGCTCTCGGCTGTTTTTTCTTTTCTCTCACGCTGGAATAGGCTGAGGGCTAATATCGCCGTTCCGATTGAAATGCTAGCGTCGGCGACGTTGAATACTGCGAAGCTGTCAATAGATATAAAATCGGTGACGTATCCCTGGCTGAGGCGCTCAATGAAATTGCCATCCGTTACGTTACTTTGGGTGAGGCGGGATATAAGATTACCGACCGCACCGCCTAACTGTAAGCCAAGCGCAATCCGTAAAACCCAATCCTGCTTTGGTATCTTTGGAAAATAATAAATAATTGCTCCAGATACAACGACTGCCAGAACTGCAAATACAATGCCCAAATTTTGAAACATACCGAATGCAGCCCCGGTGTTCTTCCAGTTCACAATACGGGCGTAAAAAACGATCCAATGTCCTTGGGGCCAGATTTCCCCGAATGCTAGGTTGGTGCGAACCAGAAACTTTGTCAATTGGTCTAAAAGGACCACAGCACCAGCTATTGAAAATAGAAACGCGTAGTCAGCTAAATACTTTTTCAAATTATGTCTCCATTAGACAGATTAAATTCCCCCAATTTTACCTCAGAAAATCCGCCTGCCCGAAATTTTATGAATTCGAACTCAAATAAATCAGGCGGTGTTGCAACTGCATCTGCAAGAAGCTGGCGAATAGATGCTTGGGTCAGTATTAACGGGCGATTATTCAAACTTGTATTAGATTGCGAAAAATGGATCAGATGGGCACGGCATCCGGAGTGACAGTCGCTGGCGCCAAAGCCTGGGGCAGGAATATTCGCATACGGTAATGTGGATAATGTTTGGCTCCATATACATTCAACTGGTTTTTGGGGCAGCGCACTCTTGCCCTGAGCCTGCGAAGAATCCAAGTGTATAGCACCTGGTGACTTCATTAGGTAGCATAATGAGCGGGTCTCAGCATTACTTTCTATGTAATCAATATGCCAGTGGTAGGAAAAATTGTCCTTTTGCAAATGCCTGCCTAAGCGCGCTCGCAGACCTCCCGGACCGAGTGCGCTTCCCATGTAGATATACTCACCCTGTGGAAAGTATATTTCTCCCAGACGACCAATAGTGAGTCTTTGCGGTTGATAAAGCGTAAATTCAAGAGCGTAGGAGCCTGGATTTTGGGGGATGCGAATCATCAGAAGGCACACCCTTCGGGGAGGGGCGGCGAATCCTCCAATTCGGACGCAAAATCCGGGCTGAGTTCGATTTCTTGGAAGCCAGTTTGGATTGAGCCTTTGAAAGCGACACCTCCATAACCCGAGGGGTGCATGTGGGCGCGTACCAGCACGACATCTTCAGGGGCGATCATCACCGGACCGCCGGAGCGCACAAATGGCTGCTCACCAGTATGGCTGTGGAGCAGGATTCTCCGGTAGATCAAATCGCCCTGCTCGTCGATCACCTCCCACCAGTCAGCGAACTGCTCACAGCCCAGGTCTGGACTGCGAACTCCGACGGAAAGGCGGTATGCACCCGGATCACCACTCACATTCAATGAGATTATGTCTGCTGAGGGTGTTTCTTGGGAAGTGATATTTGGTGTGGTAGGCAGGGTCTCTTCCTTCGCTGTGGGCTCAATTACTGCGGTTGCTTCCGTCATGGTAAAGGTGGTCTTTTCCTCTGCCGTAGGATCAATTACTGCGGCTGATTTCGGTAATGTGGGCTTGGTCTTTTCCTCCGGTGTGGGTACCAGTGTTGTGGTTGCTCCAGGTTTGCTCGGAGAACATCCGTAGACGATAAAAATCACAAAAATGAGTAAGAATACGATTTTATTATTTTTGTACATTGGTGAAATTCCTCTCACTATTATTAATCTCTCTTTGTGTTAGTACTGGATCTAGATGATTGTCTTATAGTCTACCATTGTGAGTGAACAAGTTGCTAACGAAAGACCAGGGTTGCCATGACTCCACGGTGGTCGGAGACGCCATCAAATTGGGCAACTCTGACCGTGACAGTCTCCCAATCTCCCGAATGAAAGATGTAATCTATACGTGTTAACCAGGGAGGCAGATACAACGGACCGATTTTTGGCCAGTTGCTTTCTTGATCAGGATTGCCGGGAAATGTATGCCCTAAACCAAATCCAGCCTCGCTCCACGCATCACGCAGTTCTGAGGTGATGATTTTGTAGGCTTCGTTGAGGGGTGCAGCATTGGCATCGCCTGCCATAATCACCGGTCCAGATTGGCGAGCGAGATCAGCAAGTTTCTTAGCCTGGGTTTCTCGCAGCCGAAATTGGCGCGATATTACGGACGGCGGGGCGGCTTCAAAGGTCGGATACATGTGGAAATTTACCAGCGTCACCATTCGCCCGTTCCAGTCAAGTGCTAAGATCATTGGTCCGCCGATCCAGTGGTCGGGAAGTGTATCATCCGTTGGTTGGATAGGATATTTGCTGATCACTCCCATGCCAGTGGGGTTGTCAACCGGTTCGAGTGCCTGGAATGGGTATGTTTCAGCAAAATTGATCTGCATCGTCCGGGCAAGTTCTGTGTTTAACTCTTGAAGAAAGACCACATCAGGATTTTCTGCCCGGATATTGGCGAGCACTTGGGCTGTTTTGTCGTGCCAAGACAGCACATTGTAGGTCATTATCGTCAGTTCTCCCTGGTTGTTTTTTGGGGTCTGGATGCCCTCTAAATGAAGTGGAGAAAACAAACCTCCCCATAACCAGAGGAAGACCAATAGAGCAGCGCCGAAGCCGACCAATAGCCCAATGGAACGATATAGAAGCGCAGATAGAAACACAAATGGCAAAGGGAGAAATAGATAAACGGCTATCATGTTGACTAAACCCAGATAGCCGAAGTGGTCTCCTGTAGCCAAATATAACGCTAGCCAGGTGAATAATAATAATAAATATCCCCAACTTACTGCGAAGAACGGAAAACGAGCGGATGTTTCAAATCGTTTTCTCATTTATAAGTCCCTTTGGTTAAAGAGTAACACAGCTAGGGTGAATGCGGCGATAGCGTAAAGCACAGCATACAAAACCATTAACAGGCTGGGATAGTAAGCAGAGGAAAAAGGTGAGAAGCCTAACGCGGCTACGAGCGGGGATTGGAGTTCATGAGCCGCCCGCTTCCAGAGGGCTTCGCTGGGCATGATTAGGCTTGTGATGATCCCGATATTGACCGCTGTATGGCTGGCTGCTTGGTTGGGCAGGAATGAACCGATCTGCTCGATCCAACCGCCCAGAAACGCAATCCCGTAGAGACCAAAGACAAGTACTCCGTTCGCTAGGGTGGATAATGTGGTGCCTCCCAGGATTGAAAAGCTGAGTAAAACCAGAGCATTGAGCCAAATCAATTCCAGGGCGCGTAGTGGATGTGGGGCTGTGTAACCCGTTCGCAGGAAGACGATCACCATAACGCCGCCCCCCATGAGTAGGAGATACAGGGTCAGCATTCCGGCGAACCCTAACCATTTGCCCATGACGATTTCCCAGCGCCGGATTGGTTTGGAAGCTAAAGTTTGGATCGTCCCGGAGCTGATCTCGCCTGACAATGTGTCCACGGAGGTTAAAACGATCATAATGGAAGTCAGGAAGTTCACGACAAACATACCTGCCATCAATAAGAAATTGCGGATTTCGTTTAGCTGCAACAGATTGTTATTTCCGACCGACTTTTCCGTTTCAACTATAAGGAAGTGGAACCCTAAGCCATAGATGATCAGAAAGAGCAGACCAAGCAGCAAGGCGGCTAATAATATCTTTCGTCGGGCAGCTTCGAGAAACGTTAGGCGGGCAATAGTGAATGTGCTCATAGTATTACTGGTTGTGTAACGCACCTTATTTGTTCACAATTCTCCATCAGTGCCGATAATTTGAATAAATAGATCTTCCAAGGAAACTTGCTGGGGACTGAATGAGTATACTTCCACACCCTGTTCAACCAGATATCGGTTGATGGCAGGCAGATTGGCTTCCATGAGCAGGGTTAATGAGAGATTTTCACCGTTGACGCGCACCTCCTTGCACCATTGGGATAACCCGGGAATTATTTCTGAATCAAGGTTGCGTACTCTTACTTCAACACTTAATTCCCCCACCATCAACTCATTAAGCGTGCTGATGCGAATAACCTTCCCATGCTTGATGAATGCGACCCGGTCGCATGTGATTTCCACTTCGCTCAGGAAGTGAGAGTTCAGAAATACTGTCGTGCCGTGCTGGCGCAGATCGCGAATGATGTCCCTGACCAACCGGCGACCCACCGGGTCAAGCCCTGAGGTCGGCTCATCCATTATCACCAGTTCGGGCTTATTTAATAGAGCCTGCGCAAGACCTATTCGCTGCAGCATGCCTTTGGAGAACTCTCGCAGTTTCTTGTTTGTATGAGCTGTCAATCCGACCAGGTCGAGTAGTTCCGGGATACGCTGGCGGGTTTGGTCGTGGGGCATGTGGTACAGATCGGCGTGTAGAGCCAGGAACTCGTCTGCCCTCAGCCAATCGTGAAAGCGGAAATGTTCGGGTAAGAAGCCCACCCGTGATCTAATGCCTGGATCATCGAGTGGCGCGCCGAACAGCCGTCCCTCACCGCTTGTGGGGGAAATCAGGTTTAACAGCATCTTGACTGCAGTGGTCTTGCCGGCTCCATTTGGACCGAGAAACCCGAAGACCTCCCCGGGCTCAACTGTCAGTGAAAGATCTGCGACGGCAACTTTATCGCCAAATTCCTTACACAGATTGCGAGTTTCGATGGGAGGGGCTGTGAATGGCATTGTTGTGTTTAGATTATGCTGGGAGCAGGATGGGGTGCAAGTAAATTAGTAGGATAGATGAATAGAAAGAAAAACGAGCACAAAAATCGGATAGAAAGGCAAACAAGTACACAGGTAGACCAGTTTTTCTACCCAGTCTACCTGTATATTGTTATACCTGATACTTTATATCTTGTCTACTTTAATGAGCTGGCGATTTTGAGAGCTGTGGTTGAATCTCCCGGACCGGATAATGCATGCAGAATGCCGTCCTTAACCCAGATCAATAGATATACGTCGTCCATTTTATAACCGTATTGCTGGATCAGCGTTCCGGTTACGCCGTCCACCTGCACTTCCTCGTGCTCAGAGCCGTAGCGTGGGACGGGAATGATGAGGGTGGTCGTCCAGTCCACACTGCGGGCAAAGTCGGCGGCTTCTTCGGGACTCATCCCTGTAACTTGCAGGAAAGCTTCCCCAATCTGGACGATGTCCAATCCAGGTGGGGCTGAGACAGTCGGACTGGGGATCTGCAAAAATGTGGTGCAGTCTAATTCGCGAGGTGGCTGGTGACTTTCTAGGTCCTCTTCAAGGTCGAATTCACACTCGCCGTATTTTGCTTGTACTCCCGCTTGGATATCCACGAATACTGTTGCTCCGTCAAGTGAGTCGGGGAGCTCGATATCCGCGCGACCGATATCATGAAGAACCATACGGATCTGTTCTAAGTCGATGTTGAACGTAACATCACCTCCTGGCAGCACTTCAAGAGTTTCTTGACCTTCGATTTGTGTCGGCAGGCGAACCGGAATACCCGCAAGGGCACTGGCTTCTCCTGGGCTGGATACTTCTTGTGGTTCGCCGCGTTCTTGGATATGGACATCATTCGACATGATGTATTCAAATTGAGACGAGGATCCAAGCTGCCCAGGCATATCCTGTACGCTTAACTCCACTACCCGCACCTGTTCTACTCGAAACAGACCGAGAAAAGTGTTAGCGATGGCGCGCGCCGGGGCGAAAGCCAATGACACAACCAGAAGGGCGATAACTGCCAGTGTAATCCAGGCTGGTCGGGGTAAGAGTGATTTGAAATTGTCCCACATATTACCTTCCTTTAGTTCTGAATCGGATATGCGCTCCGTAAGACGGGCGTGCGCTTTTTCTGCGGATAAAGGCGGTTCTGCAGAGTTATAGTCCAGTACGG
The DNA here is from genome assembly GCA_965603285.1 of uncultured bacterium. Taxonomy (GTDB): domain Bacteria; phylum Chloroflexota; class Anaerolineae; order Anaerolineales; family UBA4823; genus JAUWPO01. Next base: position 12,934 of record CBFDCK010000015.1, on the reverse strand, counting down.
AGAGGTCTTCTCCTACCTGCTGGGATCGGACGCGGGTGGTTTCTACCATTTCCTGGCAGGCGGCGCATGTTTCTAAGTGATCTTCTACATTTTCATGATGGACTGGATTTAGTTCCTGGTCTAGATAAGCTCGAATATCTCCTGCGCTGAGATGCATTTTATTTGCCTCCTCTTTTTAGGTGCAGCATACTCTTCTCCTGAGCCTGCGAATGATCTTGGTGTGTTGCATTTCCTATGAATACTGCTCTTCAAATTCGCGTTCTGCGCGAGCCAGCAGCGTTCCGACCGAATTTGGAGACACTTCTAGCGCAGAGGCGATCTCGGCGTACGACAGACCCGAGTGGCGCAGGATCAGCAATTGAGCTGAGCGAGGTTTCATCAAGCCCAATGTAATTCTCACCTGGGCTTGCTCCTGCTTTCGTTCGAGGACATCGGCTGGATCTTCCGGGTCGTCTTCTTCAAGCGTGAGACGACCAGCCTTTTGCTCATATCGAGCGCGTCGTTCTCGTGCTCGCAAGGCGTTAAGTCCTCGATTGGTCGCCACCCGGTACAGCCAGCCGCTCAGGTTTGTATCGTCCTTAGGGGGGCGGCGGTAGAGCTGCTCATAAGTGTCTAACGCCAGGTCCTGTGCCTCGTCCCAATCACCAACCAGGCGGAACAATACCCCACATAGCCGGTTCCAATGCTCTTGGAAGAGTACTTCGAAGTCAGTTACCTCTCTACTGGCTTGTAAGGTTACCTTGTTTGATTTCGGTAGGGTCATCGCCATGGAGAGGCTCTACGCAGCTTCACAACGCTCCTTCTGCGTTGTTGTGGGTTTAATAATATAACCCCGCCCACAGCGCAGATGTGACAGTTTGGGTAGTTCAGCGGTAGTCTCTGTAAATTTTGTTTTCCGGGTTCGATTGTTACAGTGTTGGTTTCAATATTCGGAGGGTCATAAGCACGCTGACAGGCAACATTCCCAGCACTGTCATGGTTAGGATTGATAGTTCCGAGAAAAAGCTGCTGTTGGGCGCTGGGCGACCAGTGATCCTGTTGAGAAAGGCATCAAAAGTATTGCCCAATAAATTTCCCATCATAATCATGCGGATGTATGCCAGAATATCACGGGCATTGTCTTCACCGTAATAATCCAAAAAGCGCTGCCATGCCTGAGGGTCCGGGTTACCACCCGTTTCGGCATAGTGCTGACCGAAGAGTAAAGCGACAGCTTCCTCTTCCGGAAACTGACCGAGTTCGCCGGCTGCAATACGGGCGATTTCATCTTCGGGGATGCCTTCTTTTAGGGCTGCTTTTGTATGACCATAACTGCAGTACCGGCAGCCGTTGACCTGCGTTACAGCCAGCATGATTTTTTCGGTGAAAGCATGGTCAATCCGGCGTGAACGGGCGGCAGCTTTTAGATCACCTGCGTGATTGACAATATCTGCCATTGCACTTGTGAACTCTTTGGGTGAGTTATAAATGCGGCGGTTGAAGGTCTGACTTGGTTGGGTCAAATGAAATTATCCTTTTTACTTTGTGCGTTCGTATGATCCGTGTCTGATCATGTACCTCGCTTGCGTGTTTTTTGATTCGACGCATATTATAGCCAATCGCGGACTCAGAGCTTATTTATTTTTCAGAACCCCAATTGTAATTTCCTCCTCATCAACATTATGTGCTTCAACATAGGATCCGGAAGGTGGGGCTTCTGGGATCAAATCTGTGGACAAGGTCTCGGCTTTGATGTAATCACCCCAGGTTTGGAACACCTGCGGCAGGTCTCCTTCAGTCTTGTAATAGGTTGTGATGCGGTCTTCAATGTTGAAGCCGGCATTTTTACGCATGGACTGCACACGACGCACGATCTCGCGAGCCAATCCTTCAGAATGCAATTCCGGTGTGATGGTGGCGTCTACAGCGACAGTGATAAATTTATCTGATGCTACTGCCAGACCTTCAACAGGTTGGGTGGTCACCAGGATTTCTTGGGGATCCAAATCCACTGCCTGACCATCGACCACGAGAGACACTTTAATGCCGGATGAGATACTATCCGCCACCTTGATTGGGTCCAGAGCCTCTAACGCAGCCCGTACTTTCGGGAACTGGGCTCCGAACCTGGGACCAAGCAGTTTGTTGTCCGGCATGATTCGATAGGTCACTAAATCGGTGGCTTCTTTGACAAATTCTAAGTCTTTTACGTTGAGCTCGTCCTTTACAATGTCCGCCATTTCATCATCCAGGAAGCGATTTTCCCCGGTATAAACCAGGACCTTGGCGAGAGGTTGGCGGACTTTTAATCCGGTGCTGTTGCGGGCACTTAATCCCAGGCTGGCAATCTGGCGCGCTAGGCTCATCTGGTGGAGCAGATGCTGGTCGATCCGGGTATGGTCGGCTTGAGGCCAGGCGGTATGGTGGATGCTTTCGCGAGCCTCTAAGCACACAGAGCGCACCAGGTTTTGGTATATCGCTTCGGTGATAAAAGGTAAGAACGGAGCCAGAATCCGGGTGAATTTAACAAGAACATGGTATAGGGTTGCGTAAGCCGTGTTTTTATCCTGGTCGTGTTCGCTCTTCCAGAAACGGCGCCGGCTGCGGCGAACGTACCAGTTTGAGAGATCGTCGAGGAAGGCTTCTAGCTCGATGGTGGCACTATTTGGATCGGAGTTCTCCAAAGCATTGCTGACGGTCGGTACGATCTGGTTAACGCGTGCCAAGATCCAGTGGTCGAGCAGGTTGTCGCTCTTCGGCGATGGTCCTTCCGGATGTGACAAGTTGCTAAATTGCTCTACATCGGGGGACCAGCCGTCGAGATTGGCATAGGTGACTAGGAAGCTGTAAACATTCCAAAGCGGGATCAAGAACTGGCGGCGGGTCTCGTCTCCACGGTTGAACCCGAACAGCAGGTCGTTTTCCGGTTTGTGGGCGCAGTAAAGCCAGCGCATGACGTCGACGCCCATCTTATCTGCGGCTTCGTTGAATTCGATGGAATTGCCCCAGCTCTTGTGCATTGCGCGTCCGTCTTCTGCTAATAACGTAGCGTAGCTGAAGTTCTCAAGGAATGGCGGGCTGCTGTCAATCACGGTTGCCATCGCAAGCAGACTGTAAAACCAGTTGCGGAATTGTCCCGGGAAAGATTCGCTGATCCAATCCGCAGGGTACCAGGCGCGCCAATAATCGGGGTCGGTACGGTAGCGCAATGTGGAGAAGGAAACTATGCCGGCGTCAAGCCAGGGATTGCCCACGTCTGGAATGCGGTTCATTAAGCCGCCGCATTGTGGACACTTGATCTTGACTGCATCGATGAATGGTCGGTGTGGAGTATGACCCTCGAACACATCCCAACCAGAGACGGCGCGCTGCTCCAATTCGATTTCATCTCCGACGATATCATAATGCCCGCAATCATCACAAGTCCAAATTGGCAGCGCAAGCCCCCAGTAGCGCTTCTTGCTGATCAACCAGTCGTGCATGTTGTACAGCCAATCCATTTCACGTGCATAACCGAATTCGGGTATCCAGCGGATTTTTTCGACCACGTCCATTATCTGGTAGCGCAGACTGCGCTCCTTCTGCTCTTGAGTAAGCTTTTCCCGAGGTTTATCATAGACTTCGCCCATGCTTATAAACCATTCGTCTACAAGGCGGAATACCAGCTCGGTACCGCAGCGCCAGCAGGTGGGGTAGCGGTGAGTATAAGGTTCAACTTGATAGAGCAGTCCTTTTTTTTCTAAATCATTAAAAATTGGATTTGAGATCTGGGATACGTTGTGACCAGTCAACCAATCAAAACCTTCCACGAAGTAACCTTCATCATCTAATGGTGCGATCATGGGGAATTTGTGTTCGCGACCCAGTTCGAAGTCTTCGGCGCCGCATCCGGGAGCAATGTGAACGATGCCGGTGCCTTCAGCCTCACCGACTTCGTCCCACAAGATGACCTGGTGGGCTTGAACGGCTGTGTGTTCTATGCCTTCCGTGAGCTTCTTAAGATGGGTCAATCCTCCTGTGGCATTGGCTGCTGGAAGGTCATCAAAGGGTCCATCGTAAATCCAACCTTCCATTTCAGTCCCCTTAAGCTCTGCCAGCACCTTGTAATCACCTTGCAGTATGTATAGGGTGCCCTTCGATAGGTAAAACACTTCGTCGCCCTGTTTGACCTTGGCGTACGTCAGGTCGGGTCCAACTGCTGCTGCCACGTTGCTGGTAAGTGTCCATGGAGTAGTCGTCCAGACCAGTAAAGATTCGTTCTCACGATCACGTAAAGGCAAGCGCAGCGTTACGCTGGCGTGAGTGAGTTCTTGATAGCCATCCGTTACGATCTCGTGCTGGCTGATCCCGGTTGCACAGCGCGGGCACCACGGCATTACATCGGCGCCCCTGTACACCCAGCCGTTCTGCCAGCATTTCTTCAAGAACGACCAGATCATATAGTTGTTTTCATTGGAGAACGTGTAGTAACTGCCGCCCAATTCTGGAAGACCAAGCCGCCCTACAATCTGTTCGACGGTGTCGGTCACCGGTCCTTCAGGACCATCAACGGTAATGACCTGCGACGGGTCTTCTAGTAGAAGGTCAGCCAACGAGTGTAGTTGGTCGGTGTCATTCCAATCCATCCAGTATCCGAGGCGGATCGATTGTTCGGTTTGAACAGCAGCATATCGAAGCACACGCGCTTTACACTCGCGCACGAATTTTTCTAAGCCGTATTCTTCGATGTCTTTCTTGGATTTAAAACCCTTTTCACGCTCTACTTCGACTTCAACCCACAGACCCTGACAGTCGAAGCCATTCTGGTAGCGCAGCTTACGACCGTTCATGGTCCAAAAGCGCAGGAATAAGTCCTTATACGTGCGACCCCAGCCGTGGTGCACGCCCATTGGATTGTTGGCAGTTATGGGACCATCGATGAACGACCAGTGGGGGTCATCCTTATGAATCTCTTTCATCTTTTGAAACGCGCCTGTATCTTTCCAGAATTTCAGCAGTTCCCTTTCCTGGGCGGGGAAGTCCACTTTATTAGGTACATCTTTGAATGGCATGATTTCTCCTTCGGTAAATAGTCAATTAATCGCTTGATCAAACGACAAATTAGTCACTTAGGCAACCAGGTGTTCAGGTAATCAGAAATTTGATATTGCTTGTTTACCTGGTCCCTGGTTGGCAAATTGCCTTAATAAACAAACTCCCGTCCACTAAGGGACGAGAGCTAATATCTCAGCAGCATTCCCGCGGTACCACCCTTCTTCCCGCCGCGCGGCGGGCAACTCTACCGGGTACGGTCTTTTGGTCGTTTGTCGCTAGTCGGCAATAAAGAACATTGCTTAAGCCGGGCAAGTCCTTGTTTTTCGACTGATGAATATGAAGACAATTGACTTCCAGACGATACAAGCGTCCATAATAACGGGGGACGAAACCGGTTTGCTTATTTACTCAATCTTACAGTCATTTAGTCGAATGGTGTTGTTTACTACAAGACTAACGGACTACTAGACTAAACTTTCAGCTTTCGACTCCGGAAGGATTTTCAGTCGGTTGCTCTGCCCCGGCTCTCACCACTCCCGGGTTCGCTGCCAGATCAATTCCGGCTTACTCGTTTCCATCACTGCCTTTACATAGTTTGGATGTTGGACGGGATTATGCCATAATTATGGTAAGAGGTCAACTTATATTATGTTCTACCAGTCTGTTTATGAGGATTATAATGAGAAATACTGCGCTGGCAGTGTTTTTGTGGGCTCTGTTTAGATGTTGAGTGAGAGTAAAGGAAAATGGATCATATATATATTGCTTTGATTTCTGACGTGCATGCCAATCTTGTTGCGTTGGAGGCAATCCTGGATGATTTGGATTCGCTGGATGGCGTTCAGATTGTATGTCTGGGCGATATAGCCGCGTCGGGTCCCCAGCCCCGGGAGGTGGTTGAACGTTTCCGTAGCCTGGACTGCAAAATGATCATGGGAAACACGGACGAGTGGCTCCTAGAGCCAGAGTCTTATCGGGGAAAAGATGAATTTTACCGCATCGTTACGGATATTAATTTATGGGATGCAGCACAGTTGCATGGCGAGGACCTTTCCTATTTAGGAACTTTTCAACAAAACGCCGAAATCCCTTTAGGTATAAGCAACAAACTGATCTGCTATCATGGTTCCCCGCGCTCCAATACCGATTTCTTCACTTCTTCTACTCCTGATGAAGACCTGGATGTGTTTTTGTCGGGGCATCAGGCACTGGTCATGGCTGGTGGTCATACGCATGTGCAAATGCTCCGCCGCTACCGGAGTTCACTCCTGATAAATCCTGGAAGCGTTGGATTAGCATTTGAGCGTACCCAATCTTCGGAGCGCAATGTTCCATGGGCGGAATTTGTGGTGCTGGGTTGGGATGGAAACCGGGTTGCAGTTGAGTTCAGGAGGGTGCCGTACGATGTGAGCAAGCTGAAAACCGCTGCGTTCAGCAGCGGGATGCCGCATGTTGAGTGGTTTGTGGAAAAGTGGCAGGATTAGCCGGATATTGAAATTGTGTGCCTGGTGTGACTGGAACACGGATATAATCAAATTTGACTGTAACTAAGATCAATATTTAAACAATTGGAGGATTTTAGCTATGGAGTTATTAGGTGTTGACATAGGAGGATCAGGTATCAAAGGTGCTCCTGTATTAACAGAGACGGGTATTCTTCTGGCGCCCAGATATCGTATTCCCACACCACAACCTGCCAAACCGCGCCCGGTGGCAAAGATAGTGAAGGAGATAGCCGACCATTTCAACTGGCAGGGACCGGTTGGATGCGGTTTTCCGGCGGCTATCCGGGATGGGGTAGCCTTAACGGCATCTAATATTCATAAGAAATGGGTCGGGTTTAATGCCGCGGAGTTGTTTTCTGAGACTGCGGGTTGTCCTGTGTGTGTGATTAACGATGCGGATGCTGCAGGACTTGCAGAGATGGAATTTGGTGCCGGACAGGGTAGAAGTGGAGTTGTAATTATTGTGACCATCGGTACTGGTTTGGGAACTGCGCTTTTCACTGACGGAAAGTTGCTGCCCAATGCAGAACTGGGGCACATAGAAATCAATGGAAAAGATGCTGAACTACTTGCCACTGATGCAGCGCGCAAACGAGAGAAATTGTCCTGGAAGGTGTGGGCAAAGCGTTTCAATATATATTTGCTTACGTTAGAGAAATTGTTGTGGCCTGATTTGTTTATTCTCGGGGGTGGGGTCAGTAAAAAACATGAGCAGTTTCTACCGTATTTGACAGTGGAAGCAAATGTACTGCCTGCAAAGTTTCTAAATAATGCCGGGATTGTTGGTGGTGCTCTGGCTGCCCAATCGCTGCTGGCTAACAACTGATTCTATTGAGATTTGTGCGACTTGGACCAGAAGACTGAATGTTGGATTGAATTTAAAAAAAACCACACCTTGGGCATGGGGTTTGCCATGCCCAAGGTGTGGTTTTATCGAATGAGGAGAATGCTACTAATATTATACATATATTCCTAAATTGGGGATGAAGCTTGCCTGATAGTTTTATGAGAATTCTGGAATTGGATTGACCCCAAAGAAATTATTGGGATGCAAGGATGAAGCTCAGCAGTTATCGATTTAAGCAAGAGCAGACAGCAATTGGTTCAACGATATCGGCCCACTGCGAAGGATAACCGGCTTGCTACCGGTACAGTCCACCACTGTGGAAGGTGAGCCGCCTGGAGTGGGACCGCTGTCGAGGATTAATGGTATCCGTCCTTGAAGCTGAGCGAACACCTGCGCGGCTGTATTTGAGTTTGGCTTTCCGGAGATGTTAGCTGAAGTGACTGCCAGGGGACCGGTTCTATCCAACAATTCTAATGTCAGCGGGTGATTGGGCATCCGCATGCCGATTGTAGAGGTTTTCGATAAATTTTGAGGCAGGGACGGATGGCGCTCCACCACCAGAGTAAGCGGACCAGGCCAGAAGCGCCGCTCAAATGTTTGAGCCATAGCGGTCATCTCAGCCGTTATGCTTGATAGATGCTCTTGATTCCCTAATAGAATAGCGATTGCCTTGGTGGCATGGCGTTCTTTGACCGTGAACAATTTATTAACAGCACCCGAATCGGAAGCCAATCCTCCAAGTCCATATACGGTGTCGGTTGGGAACGCAACCAAGTCCCCATTTTGGATCAATTGGACAGCTTTGAAGACGGCGTTTGGCTGGTCGGCATACACAATTTCGGTTTTCATGTGGTTAATTGTTATTTAGCCCCAATATCCGTGTTCACTCCTGGTACCCCATTCGATCCAGGTAAGGTCCAAAAACGGTTGACATGATTTCTTGTTGTTTACTGGTCGTTTTTTGACGGAAGCGACCGATTTTGCCTTGGCTGAAATGGAGACCTTTCTGGCTGGTTGGGGCCGTCTCAGGACGGTAATTATTCACCACATCGACGATGGATATATCGGTTGCATCCAGTTTAAAGAATTTAATTAGCCGGTCTACCTCGAAATCATAGTTGATCAGCAAATCTTCGTAGCGGCAGTGAAAAGTTTCCTGGCACTTCATCCATGATTCCCATATGCGTACATAACCCAACATAAAATTTACGGCTTCATCGAAATCGCTAAGGTGCGAGAATGCGTTTGCGCGGCCTTGTTCTAATCCGCGCTGACCATATTCACGTGCCGAAAGCATGGCATCACGCGGGTCGCGATAAATATAGGTTGGCAGAAGCATACCGCGGTGTATCAGGCGCAGAGCGGCATTTGTAGGACCGGCATGAGCTTTTACTGTGAAGGTATTACCTAATAATGATGGCACCATCGCAGCAGCCAGGCGCGGCAGCGTAAAGGCGCCGATATTACAGTTGACTTCAGTAAGGACTCTCTGCAGGTGGTACTGTTTTCTGATGTAGTGAGCATCCTGGAAACCGCTCGCTACCAATAAGTCGTTTGTCAGATTGAAGAACCACCCAGATCCAGCCCGGGGCATTCCAACAGAAAGGATAATCATGCTCTTGTCCGTTTTACTAAAGAGTAAAAAGTATTCTAGGGTTTGCCTTTATTATACAATTGAATTTCCAGGTACTATTTTATGCTTACAGGCGTCAATTATGATAAGATAATATTTGTCATTGTTCCTTTAAGGTGGACTTGTGCTTATCGAAAATACGTAACCAGTACGAAGAAAGGAGGTGAATCAGTGGAAACTGCAACTAAATTTTTTGCGGGATTCTTGCTTGGAAGCTTGATCGGAGTGTCAACTGCCCTTTTATTAGCTCCAAAGTCGGGGGAAGAATTGCGCGGCCAAATCAGGGACGAAGCGACCCGAATACAGGATGAGGTAAAAAATGCTGCTGTGGATAGACGCGCTGAACTGGAGCAGCAGTTAACAGCATTACGAGCGCCTAGTAAGACGGACCAAATCTAATTCAATTTACAAAAGACAAAAGTGCCGGATAGCATATTCGCTGCCCGGCACTTCACGTCTCACCGAGTTCTTTACACCCCTACGAACTAAATGTGATCAGGCGCACAGAATAAATTACTTTTCTGCTTCGATCTTATTTCGTAAGAGATCGGGTGGTTAAGGCATAATGCTGAATTGGTAAGGAGCCTTTTGGCGCGTGAAGGGGGTCATTCCTGAGATAACGAGAACAATCTCATGGATCTCAGCGCCCAAATTCAAGGGAATTTCGGCTGAATTATCCGAGGCGAGATTTATCCTCTCGACGGTTGTCGATTCCCCTATCTTGATCAAACTTAGACTGAATATTTGGGACAGCACATTCTGGATACGCACAAATCCGTCGGCTTGCCAACCGCCGTTATCGTTTTCAAAATCGCTGAAATATCCAATCTCGGGCACTGCGATATCGTCCAAAAGGAATCCCTCTCCGTTAGCGGCTGCGTCTGTTACATATTCGAAGCGAATTTGCACTTTATCACCAGCGTATTGGGAGATGTCTATGCTTTCCTGTACCCAAACAGGACCATTTCCACTAGCGCCATTGTAAGCCCACCCATAACTGTTGCCGGATGGGTCATCGGTCGTTCCGGATGGGGTCTCGAGAATCTGCCAGTTTTCCCCATCGGTTGAGGCGGTCAGATACAGGTAATCATAATCTTCTTCTATATCGTACCAGGTCCAATAGGTCAGTGTCAGAGGTCCAGAATAATCTGTGAAGTCAAAGGTCTGCGTGAGTGTTATATCCGATTCGTCGCCTCTATTTGAGTAAAAAGCGTATGAACCAGAATGAGGATCAACAGGCAGGACCCCGACCCGCATCGACCCTTCAAAGTTAAGGGTGTGATCTCCCTGGCAGTTTATGCGTATATAGTCAACACCATATTGACTTACATCGCGTGTAATTAATTCCGTTGGACAGGAGCGGATCGTTTCGGTTTCTGAAGGGCTGGGGGCATCGGGATAATTATTGTATGTATAGCGCCCATCACCAATTTTGCCATCTACCAGGTACGATGCAACAACCCAATCTGAAAAAACGTCGTCTGAGCTGATCGATTTTCCCGTTAACGGGTCTACTGCATCCAGTTCGGCTAATACGGTGTCTATGCTGTCCATCCCGTTGTCTGGAAGGGCTATCAGTGCCTGGGTTGCATACTCACCGAAGCGGTCCAGGAAATAAGTCACAAACAGGAATGAAGACCCATAATGAGCGTAATTTTCCGGAGAGTCAAGAGGCCAATCTGTGAGCTGGATATCGGGGTCTTCGGTATATGAGTGATCTGCTCCTCCAGTATCATACCCGTTCAAATGCATGGCAAGTTCGGAGAATCCTTCGTTCAGCCAGGTCTCTTCATTAAGATCACGATACCAGTGAATCATGTGCTGGAACTCATGAGCAAGGACGCCATATGTGTATTCCTCATCTAAACCAGCCCGGTCTGCACTTAGGAGGAACATCTCGTGTCCGTTGGAGAATTCCTTCACAGTTGGAGGATATTCATCACCAGGAGAGAAATAACCCGCTACTGTTCCACCCAGCCCCCTGGCGTAAAGGATGTACAGGTGAGGGTCGCCATCCACACCTGGCGTCCATTCGCTGCCGAAGAACGCCCGGTTGGTGGGGTAAATCTTTTTCTCAAAGGTTTCAGCTAAGTCTTTCAAATCACTCTCACTGTATTTAACACCATCCTCAATCCAGAAATAGAGGTGATCGGTGACGTAGCCCAGTGTAGCAGGGACGCTTGAGTGTTGGTTGTCTTCCGAATCTAATACCCAGAAAGACTCCTTTGCGCCGACCTCTAATGGGGTTGGCAGGACATCGGTCGTGGTTGATAGGTTCGATCTGCCCTCCAATCTCTGGGCGAGTCCAATCGGGTCATTGATTGGGATTTGGGCTTCTTCTAATGTATTCAAGGTTTCTATATGAGCCTCGAGAGTCTCAACCACTTGACTGGACTCCCCGGGTGTTGCAGATACTATGGGGGTCTTTTGTGAGGTGGGGCGGATGACGTAAGGGGTTTGGGTCGCGGACGCAATTATCTGGAAGGAGCCATCTTCCCCGGACGAACTGCGGATTGTGAAATAGGTCAGGGCACCTAGACTTCCGGCGACACAAACACAGCTTGCCGCAAGCAAAAGTGTGAAAACGATGACAATTAACAATGTTCGGTTCAAATTACGCGTCTCCTGGAGAGCCTTCTGAAGTAGAAAGCGGATTTTCTAGTGGGCATGATAATTCATCTGGTAGTGGAGATTGGATCAGGATAGTCTCGAGGTTTTCAGTATTGTTAAATACGCCTATCGCCAAGACATCTCCTATTCGTTCCGGGCAGCCTATTATAATAACATCGGCAGCATTTGGGAAGTACGAAGGATCGTCTTGTAGGGGCATAATTACAGATCGGCGTTCAGGTCCGGCGAGCAAGAAGCTGATGCGGGGATAAGGTTCTGGACCAAACATGCCCTCATTTCCAGGTTCGCCCTCGTTTTCGGGGTAGTATCTGGGGTACAAGGCTCGTCCTGCCACTGCCACCCCGTCGTTATCCATAAATTCCTGTAAAGAAAAAATCTGTTGTTCGTCAAGTAGCTGTGACTGCATGAGATCATTTAGCATGCTTGCTTTGCGAGCTTCAGTGTATCGGGGTTGGAATATCATTTCAGTTACTGGCAATGTACATCCAAAAAGGAAGAGTCCCATTGCTGTCACGTAAAACTTCGGAGAACGTAGTAAGTTATTACTGCGAGTTGTTGTTAAAGGCATGGATAGACCTTGCTGGATCTCTAATGTCGTAGGGATTTCGCGTTTCGCCATGAGTTGGATACATCGGACCGATAAGTATCCGAGCCCAATACTGAAATATAGGATAGCAACCCAATCGGTGGGGAGGATATAGCGGCCTCCTGAATTCCGAAAAACTGCGTTACCAAATAAGTAGGTGGTGCTGAGGATCAGCGGCACCAAACCGATGAGCTGTTGTCTTCTCCAGGCAATATAAATTCCAACTGCGAGAATCAGCGAATTGAAGATCAATGGGACAAGCGACTGGGAGGGAAAAACCCCGTTCCACTTGTGCCAGTAAGGCATCCTGCGAATATAATTTTGAGTTGAACAGCATTCTTCCCAAAGCCGAATTGTTGATCTATGACCGGTAAAAGCGGTAAGGCTGTCGAAAGCTCGAAATGTGTTGGGAAACATTGATATTGTCTGAATCTGACTGTTTAAATAATGTGTAACGATAAAACCAGCTACCCGATACGGGTTCTTCTTAATAAAATCGACCGCCTGAGCTGATACAGAAGAAATCAATTCCTGGCGTACATTTTCAGGAGTAGCAGGTAAACTTGGCTCCGTCGTTTGTGGATCTTGTAGAGGGGTTTGTTCATCTGCGGCGGATGGCTTATATCGTTGTCCTATAACGTCAAATCGGAAAGTCGGCGAATCAATAAAAATCTGTCCCGAAATTCTCCAATTGCGCCAGACCCAAGGTGATATAACCA
>CBFDCK010000014.1:0-40737 GCA_965603285.1 uncultured bacterium | reverse complement strand
AATCAATCTTTATTCGATCCAAGTTCGATATGGCTGCAATCTCACGCGTGATCTCTGGCAAGGCACGATATTCCTGATCTTCCGGTCTCAATACCCAAAGACATTGATTGTTCTCCGGCTCATAAAGAATTACCAGGCTTTCCAAGCTTGAGCCAGAAAAATTGGAAGAATATTGAGAATCCTTGAGCTGCATTCCGCTAATGAGATCATCGCGTTTATCATTGAAATGTTTGTAGAGCCTGAAGAACCAATAGTTTAATTCGCGCGTGTCATCCAGTTTCGGGTAGAGCGTACTCAGTGCGAAAGAGGTTGGGTAATCACCCATGCGTGGAAAGATTTCACCATCGGAAAGTATCGCAGTCTTTGGTTCGATGTAAGGCGCCCTCCAGTACAATTGGTGATAGAAATTTGCTTGTTTGGTCCATAACCAGCGATAGTTATTAGAATTAAGTAGGTGGAAGCTTATCGAAAACCCGACAAGAGAACATAAAATAATCATCCGGTAGGTCTTATTTTTTATTAGGACCTCAAGCAAGGCTACAACCACCAGGCTTGCGCCAACCATGGATGCCATTCCAAAACGATTACTCCACAGTGGATTTTTTAACGTAATAAATTGGGTCGTCACCCAGCCAGGTATTGGACCAAAGAGGGTTAATAATATCCCGATCAGAAAAGCAGACTTAATCCAATTATTATCATCGGAGTCGCTATCTCCTTCAAACTTCAGGTTGCGAAGATAAAAAAACAGCGCGAAGCTAATTAAAATCGATACAAAAATCGATATAAGATTGGCTGGCTTTGTGATCTCAAATAGTTCTGGAGTTATCGCATTATTCCACGCCGAGTACAGGATCGACGTTAAATCTTTCAAAATGGCTTCAATAAGCCGGGCAGAGGCGCTTATCGGTTCCTCGATAAGCGCAAAAATTAATCCGGGTGCATTGCGGTCATATCCTGATGCTGGTCTGGGTATGAAGAAGACACGGTAGATAATAAAAGCGATGTAAATCAACAGATATGGCGTCCATAATTTGATGACCTTTCGGAAACGCTTCTTGAATGAAGCCCTCTCACCAGACAGAAGCAACCATAGGATAAATGGTCGAATCAGTTCAATCCCGGCAAAATATTCAATAACGATCAAATGCAGACCGCTGGTTAACAACGAAATTATTGTATACAACCAATACTCGCGCGACTTACGAATAGATTGAACCATCGCCCAGATTGAAATTGTATACAACAAGTAACCCAGCCAATGGATCGTATAGCTCACGGCTAATGGCTGAAGTTTAAAAAATGGGTAAACTGCGAACAGAATACTCACCCATGTTGCCTCTCGTTTGTGATGAGGCCAGATATCACAAAATGTCAACCATACAAATAATACGGTAAACGTACGCAGCAAGAGGGCAAGGATATGCCAATGCAGGGGTTTAAAACCCAAAATTGAAAAACCAAAATAATAAACAATAGAGGCAAAAGGTCGATTGTCATATAAGAATAATTCCCACAAACTGGTTAATCCGCGCGAAAAACCATAATACACATGGTGCCAATCGTCTTGATAAAACCCCAAACGAAAGATCAGCACACCAAATGCGGATACACAAATTGCGATCAAAACCAAAGGTACAGTTCTGGTTGAAGCTTTTTGATTCACCGAGGTTTTTTTGAGACTCCCAAAATATTTAAATCTGATAATATCACGGTTTATATTTTTCAACAGAACGATATTTATTTAGATCGGTGTTGCATATTCTCATTTGGTTACATTATAATTAATGTGATATATTTCACGAAACTTGTTCGCTATGTTCTATCAAAAACCAAACTGAGGTTGACTATGATAAACGTGTTCCGGCGATATATCGTCCCAACAACCATAGTATTCGCGTTCTGCGGGATATTGGCTTTTATAACCACCCATGTTCAAGCAATTTCTTTATCAAGTGAACGAACCGGGATAGAGCCAATTACAGCTACCTCAAATTTATCGGTCTTGAAAGCTGCAGTAATAAATCAGGCAGATGATCCGGAGAGTGCCATCACCCCTCCACCTGCAAAAGACCCATGCCTGCATTGTCATATCTCTGGTGAGAATACGGGGTTGTGGACACCTCTCGCTCGTTGGACATTATTATTAACTGCGGGGTTTGTTTTCGCTTTTGGAATATATCGCAGCGCCAGCGTTTGGACGAAACGGAAGTCATGGAAGCCCATCACGGTTCGTTCAGCAGAATGGGTTGATGAACGATATCAGATTTCCGAACCGCTCTCGAAGATATTGAACAAACCGGTTCCAAGGTATGCAACCAGATGGATGTACTGTTTAGGGGGTATCACCGCCTTTTTATTTATCATACAGGCGGCTACTGGAACAATGCTTGCTTTTTATTACAAGCCCACACCAGAAGCGGCGTATACAAGCATTCAATACATTGAAAACCAGGTATATTTTGGAGCTGCAATCCGCATGATACATCACTGGGCTGCAAACGGCATGATTGTAATGTGCATCGCACACATGCTGCGGGTTTTCATCATGGGAGCCTATAAGCCACCACGCGAATTAAATTGGATTAGCGGTGTGGTGCTGGGTTTGATTACACTGGCGTTTGGATTTACAGGCTACTTATTGCCATGGGATCAACGAGCATACTGGGCTACGACGGTTGGATCTGAAATCGCCGGCAGCATCCCTGTCATAGGTGATCTGGCACTCGTTTTTCTGCGCGTAGGTTGGGACATTTCCGCACTCACACTCAGTCGGTTTTTCGCCTTACACGCTATTGTACTTCCTGGAATTACCCTGATGATGATGGGTGCCCACTTTATGATGGTTCGCCGTCAAGGAGTTGCCAAGCCCTTATAACATGAGGAGAAACGCAAATGTCTGCTGATAATCCAAACAAAGACGATACTATCCCTTTTTATCCCGATCATATACTGACAGAATTTTGGGTCGCCGTTGGTTTGCTCATTATAATCATCATCATTGGATTGATTGGAATGTTCTCACCGGTCGGGATTGGTGATCCGGCGGACCCAATGGATACCCCAGCACACGTAAAGCCGGAATGGTATTTTCTTGCCTTATACCAATTGCTCAAATTTATTCCCAAGAGCACCGGCGCAGTTGGACCTGTAATCGCCTTAATCCTGTTAATCTTATTACCGTTTATCGATAGTAAACCTGACAAATCTAAAAAATCCCAGCGCATCAGGTTTTATACAGTGCTAGTTTTATTGGTCATCTCGATTACTTTAACGATTTGGGGAGAGTTCAGCTAATTATGAGCAAAATAACCCGGCGCAATTTCTTAAACCTGATCAAGGTAGGGTTGGCTGCCACTGGATTGGCAGTTGTTTTCGCCCCCATTGTGGCGTTCTTCTACCCAACGAATCTGGAGGAGACACCTTCCGAACCAGTTTCAGCAGGTCCAGCGGATGAACTTCCCGTTAATTCCAGCATAACAATTCGTTTTGGTCGCTATCCTGCTCTGGTCATCAACACTCCGGATGGTCTGCGAGCTTACTCAGCAGTTTGCACCCATTTCGCTTGCATCGTTAAGTGGAATCCCGACTTGGGTGAGATTGAATGTCCCTGCCACGATGGCTTTTTTGATCCTTACGACGGCTCAGTTATTTCAGGTCCTCCACCCACCCCGCTAGAATCGTTTCCCGTAGAAGTCGTTGACGGGCAAATCTTTGTTGGAGGTCTGGGATGACAACAGACGCCAACACTTTAGAAACCCAGGATAAATCATCCCCGCGTTTGACAGATTTACGACGCACACTCCCCCAGGTTCTTCCTCGCCTCCGGGATCTGTTAGTTTACGCCATCGGGCAGATACGCATTTATCAAAAGATCTACCCCGGGATTATGCATGCGCTCATATTCTGGGGAGTAACCATCCAGGTGATCGGAACAGCAATAAATTTGCAGCAAATGGACCTGTTCATCCCATACTTAGAATTGCCCTTCCCACGCGGCACCTGGTATCTGGTTTATGAACTGGCGATGGACCTGGCAGGGCTGGCGATATTAATCGGTGTGGCGATGGCTGCCTTCCGCCGTATAGTTCTGCGACCAAAAGCTCTCGAAACCGAATGGGGTGATTATTACGCACTAGTGATTCTGGGGATTATTCCAATTATTGGATTTACTGTTGAAGCGACTCGCTTGATCTCAGCAAACCCACCCTGGGCGGTATGGTCACCCATCGGAAATCTGTATGCTGGGTTACTGCGGAATATAGGCGTATCACCGGAAATGGCGTTTTCGCTGCGCGATTCCCTGGTTTGGTTTCATGCAGTAATAGCATTACTGCTATTAGCCAGCATACCGTTCACAAAGCTGCGTCACCTATTTACAGCCCCGCTGAATATCCTCCTCCACCCACACCGTAAAGAAGGCACTTTGGAGAAAATTGAGGATATCGAAGAAACTGAAATCCTAGGTGTCGGTGAAGTAAGCGAGTTCAATTCCTATCAATTGCTCTCATTTGATGCTTGCACTCAGTGTGGCAGGTGCGAAGAAGTATGTCCGGCTACGATCAGCGGTATGACCTATACACCACGCGCCCTTCTCCGATCGCTGCGTGAGGCAATGGATTCATCCTTGGTTTATTCGGATGAAAATTCAAATGCGGAATTGATAGGTGATACCATTCCTGAAGATCAAACATGGTCATGCACTACTTGCGGTGCATGTATATACCGCTGCCCTGTATTCATCAATCCGGTCGACGAAGTCATTGATTTACGCAGATATCAGACATTATCTACCGGTAAACTTCCGAAATCCATTGCTGATACTCTACGTAATTTTGAACGACAAGGCAATCCATGGGGCATGCCCCCAGAACAGCGAGTTGCATGGGCAGAAGGATTAGGTATACGCGTACTCACACCAGGCGAGGAGACAGACGTCTTACTTTTTTTGGGCTGCGCAGCTGCCTTCGATGATCGTAATAAGAAAGTCACCAGATCATTTATCCGCTTATTGCAGATGGTAAACGTTGATTTCGCCATTTTAGGGCTGGATGAGACTTGCTGTGGCGATACAGCACGACGCCTTGGTCACGAATACCTCTTCCAGGTTTTTGCGGAACAAAATATTGATATCTTCAACCAGGTTAAATTCAATCGAATAGTCACTCAATGCCCCCATTGTTTCAATACCCTTAAAAACGAATATCCACAGCTCGGTGGAGATTTCCGCGTCCAACATTATTCAGAATATCTTAATGAGCTGTCCTTGCCTCTTGAGATAAATTCTCATGACGGGAACGGTAAAAAACCAATATTCACATACCATGACCCCTGTTATATAGGACGATACAATCAGATCTACTCACAACCCCGCAAGTTGCTATCAGATGCCCATATAAACATTGTTGAAATGAAAAGCAATACCGAGAATAGCCTTTGCTGCGGTGGAGGCGGTGGAGGAATGTGGTTAGAGACCGAAGCCGACACACGTATTAACCACCAGCGTCTGAATGATGCTCTGCAGGTGAAATCCGATGTTATCACAACAGCATGTCCATACTGCCTCTTGATGTTTGATGATGCGATTAGATCAAAAGGTATTGGCGACCAAATTGAAGTTATGGACATCTCTGAGATATTAGAACAGCGGATATCCAATAGTGGAAGCGAAAACCCTCAAATCCCTTGATATGACCGGTGCAATTATCGCAATTAGCAATACATTCACAAGATCGGATAATCCGCTGGAAGGCATCTTGTTATGGATGTGGTATGTACAAAGTGGTAAGATCTGCAGATAATTGATCATGAATACTGGGTAATTTGAAATAATCGTCAAAACTTATTTCCAAACACTATAAAAACATAGGAGAACAAAATGAGTGATTACGACGTCGTTGTTATTGGCGCTGGACCTGCTGGTTATGTATGCGCCATCCGTGCTTCACAGCTTGGCTTGAAAACCGCAATTGTAGAGAAAAAGTGGCTGGGTGGTGTATGCCTGAATGTAGGATGCATCCCCTCAAAATCACTGCTTAAAAATGCCGAAATAGCTCATATCCTGCGGAATAGGAGTAGAGAATTTGGCTTCAAGTTTGAAAACCTGGAGTTAGATTTCAGCGCGGCCGTCAAACGCAGTCGCCAGGTTTCCAGCCGTTTAACAAAGGGCGTCAGCTTTCTTTTAAAGAAAAACAAAATCGATGTTCATATGGGAAGCGCCGTTATTAACGCCAAAGACACCGTCATAATTTCAGACGAAAATGGCGCAGAATCTGAACTTAAAGCAAAGAATATCGTAGTCGCCTCTGGAGCTTCCACCATTATACCTCCCGGTTGGAATCTGGATGGGGAGAATGTCGTTTCCTATTTAGAAGCCATTACGCAAGAAAAACTGCCTGAGTCAGTTATCATAATCGGTGCAGGAGCTATCGGTGTCGAATTCGCCACGATATGGAATTCTTACGGCGTTGAGATCACTATTGTCGAAATGCTGCCAGATCTAGTACCGCTCGAGGATGAAGAAGTAGCCACCGAGCTGGCAAAAGAATTTAAAAAACTAAAAATTAATGTCCTCACCAGCCACAGGGTCGAGTCTATTGTAACAACTGACGTAGGCGTGAAAGTCTTAGTATCAGGCGGCAATGGGGAAGAAACACTCGAAGCCGAACAAGCTTTGATTTCAATAGGATTCACACCAAACAGTAAAAACCTGGGACTAGAACAGATGGGAGTAGATATTTCTGATGGTGGCGCGATCGAGATTGATGAACGTATGGCGACCAACATTCCCGGTATATGGGCAATTGGAGACGTGACCGCCAAATTGATGCTGGCACACGTCGGGTCAGCTCAAGGAATCATTTGTGCCGAAAATATTGCCGGGGTCGAAACGACCAGTTTGAATTATGAGATGCTGCCCCGGGCAACCTACTGCCAACCTCAAATAGCATCTTTCGGATATACTGAATCCCAGGCGGAAGAACTTGGTTATGATGTCTCCGTTGGTCGTTTCCCATTCCAGGCAAATGGGAAAGCCCTTGGGTTAGGTGAAAGCCGGGGTTGGGTAAAAATTGTCAGCGATGCCAAGTATGGTGAAATACTCGGCGCTCACATGATAGGTCCCGAGGTCACCGAACTGCTGCCAGAATTAACTCTTTCCCAAATGATGGAACTCACGACGACTGAAATAGCTCGCAATGTTCATGCGCATCCAACACTGAGCGAGGTAATTATGGAGGCTACGCACGATGTTGATGGGCATGCTATTCATAAATAATAAATACCAGAACTAAGAAAAGAGCGGCGCTGATTAAACAGGCGCCGCTCTTTTCAGTTGAGATTACCTACTTGGCTTGATGCCGAAATTAATAAATTAATAATGGGATATTGATAACAAATCTCACAAAAATGTGCGATTAACGAACAAAGATTCTATTATGCTTGATTTTTTTATCCATAAATGATATAATGGATAATTCAGATTTCTTCTCCATTGTTTTCAATTAAAAGGCTGAAAACCTGACAAATCAATATGAGTAAAATTATTGACGAACGCTTGATAGAAGTTCTGGCAGAAAAGAAAGACGATCCTACAGCTCTTGCACGCTTAGTTAAGTTTGGAAGAAAGCAAGGCTTCATTACTATAGATGATATAGTCAAATTCTTTCCTCGAGCTGAAACCGAAATCGATCAGATCGAAGATGCATTCGAGGCTCTTATCTGTGCTGGTATCCCAATTGCAGAAGAAATCGAAATCAGGGGTACCACCGAGGATGGAACAGATAACAAGGGAGAGCAGGACGAGAACGATTTTCTGGCCAACGTCGATATCGATGACACGATAGGGCTTTACATGAAAGAAGCCACACGTGTTCCCTTGTTGAAAGCTTGGGAAGAAAAGGTATTAGCGCAAAGAATCGAAGTGGGGCGATATTCACGCGAAGAACTAGCAAAAGGAAATGTAAGTATACCTAGACAGAGAGAACTACGCTCTTTGATTGAGAACGGGTGGGAGGCAAGAGAACATCTAATTATCGCCAATTCCCGCCTGGTTATCAGCGTCGCTAAGAAATATATGGGACGCGGCGTGCCATTCCTGGATCTCATCCAGGAAGGTAACATAGGACTAATGCGGGCAGCTAAGAAGTTTGATTACCACCGGGGTTTTAAATTCAGCACGTACGCCACATGGTGGATAAGACAAGCCGTAACCCGAGCTTTAGCCGATCAAAGTCGGACAATACGTGTGCCTGTTCATATGGGCGATCAAATCAGTAAAATGCTGCGCGCACAGCATAAGCTTAAACAACAATTAAGTCGCGACCCAACAGTAGATGAATTGGCTCTTGAGTTGGATGTCCCACCTAAGAAAGTAGAGAACATGATCAAAGTCTCTCGACGCCCACTATCGCTTCAGTTACCGATAGGCGATGAAGAAGAGGACGTCTTGGGAGATTTCATCGAAGACAGCGATTCTACGCCGCCCGATGAATCAGCAACCTTCAACTTACTTCGGGAACATCTGGCAAGCATGTTGGACCTATTGCCCCCTAGAGAAGCTCGAATTCTCCAACTGCGTTATGGATTGATTGACGGAGAAATTTTAACCCTGAACGAAGTAGGTCGCAAAATGGGTGTGACACGCGAACGCGTTCGTCAAATCGAAGCACAAGCGCTCAGCCGCCTGCGTAGTAAGGGTATCTACCGCGAATTACGCGCTTATATAGAATCGTAGCCCACTATTCCGCTGTTAATTCTCGATAAAACTCCAAAGCAGCATCCATAACATTCCCATATTCCGCACGTTCAGCAATTAAACCTACGTTATAAGATAAAGCGCGCCTATATAAATCATCATGCTTTATAGCCGTCAATATCGCTTTAGCCATATCCTGCGGATCATTGGGGTTAATTAACAACCCATTGAACCCAGGTGTAATCCACTCCCTCAGGGATTCGATGTCTCCTACAATGGGCAGACAGCCGCACGCCATCGCCTCAAGCAAAGTGTTAGGAGTCCCATCATGGGTGCTTGGTGAGATTACCACCCTAGATTGACGAAATAAATCCGCCATTTTGGAACGCGTCTGCCTGGGTAAGAGCGAGACATGTTCTGAAATCCCAAGCTCATCGACCCACCTCAATACGCTTCTTTCACCAGCCATGGTCGTACAAACGAACTGCACAGCCGGCTCTTCTGCCAGTACTAACGGAATTGCTCGGAAGAAGACATCATTGCACACGTATGCTCGTAAGCCGCGCGGGTTAATCACCGTAAACCTCGATCGCTCCTGTGCGTTTTCCTGCACGCTCGTTTGTTCGCTGGATTGCTTGCCAGAATTTAGAACTGAATCGGAGTTGGGAGGGTAAAACACATTCAACTGAACTCCTCCACCACCGGGTAGTACCACGGTGGGTTTTGTGCGGTCAAATCCCCTTCCAACCGCCAAACGAATATCGCGTTTGCAATCAGCGTGCAGAGCATCCGCATTTTCCAAAGTTTTGCCCGTATAGTTCGCCATCAATGGGGTGGATTCGGCGTGCAATGTAAAATCATTACCCCACACAGATATAAGCAGGGGCGCATCCGTCTTTGCCAATGAGGCTGCCATCCCCTCAAAGGGAATCCGCATGGCATGAACGAGGTCGGGTTGAATTTTTAGTATGATTTCGCGCAGCTTGACTCCAGCTTGAGGCAAGGTAAAAGGTCCTAACCACTGGCGCAGCGACGTGCGCAGCTTTACCGAAGCAGCTGGGTTAGAACCGCTCCTACTCTTATTTCTCGTTGGCGCTGACTTGTTGTCGAGGGGCTTAGTACCACTGAAAGCAACCGATATAACATTCATGGATGCTAGATCCAAATCCGGCTCACAATTAAATGTAGAGACCATGTGGACTTCGTGCCCCCTGTCAACGAAGTAGCTGATCCAGTTTAACGCTATCGGAGAACGACCATCAACGACAAACAACAGCCGCATGATCCCTTTATTCATCTGATACCAACCAGATGCACACTCATTATTGCCTCTATGAAGACATCTGCCATCGCATCAACATTGACTTCCTCCAGGACGATGCGATATGATGCCATTCCCATCCGGCGCAATTGGTCCGGATTCGATAAAGCCGTATTTATAACATTGGTTAGAGTATTTTGGTCACCAGGGGGAACTTGCCATCCATTGACATCGCGCACCAAGTCCTCCTGAGTGCCGTCGCCTTCCGCCATAATCACCGGCAAGCCGTGTGACATGGCTTGTTGCACTGCCAATCCACCCGTCCCAGGCAGCACGAACAAATCCGTTTTATCAAAATACCCTTCAAGTTCATCTCCAAACAAAGCGCCAGGAAACTCGGCTTTTGGATATATCCTACCTGCAAGGGCTTCATATTCAGCCCGAGATGGTCCCTCCCCGACTATATATAGATTCGGCTGGATTGATTCTGGTAAATCAGCACAAGCTCGAATCAATATATCAATCCGTTTGCGAGGTTGCAGCCGTCCAACAAACAGCACCACAGGACTCTGGTCGAATTCGGATAGTCGATTCAGGGGCGGTTTCTGCGGGGCTTGAACGACAGCGTTAACAGCTACAAAAATACGTTCCTGCGGATAGCTTAACTCCCGGTATTCTTTTGCTCCCTTGTTGCTGTAAGCCACAATTGCATCTAGCGATTTAATAAACCTGATACGTGAGGATCCCCTCCAGCCTGACAGATATCCACTCAGCGGTGGCGCTCCTAACCCCCAACCGATAACAGGTCGATCTATCGAGTGCATCCAACGGATCCCTTTACGCGTGCTGGTATAACGTGGGTTTGCCTCAATAATTAAAACATCCGGTTGCCAATCCTCTAACCAGGCTACAATACCCGGCTGCCAGCAAGAATAAATCGGTGAACTTATCTTCATAAAATGGAAGTTGCGAGTTTGAACGAAACTTGCTGACTCCAAAGATTCAGAAGTTTTGATCTGTTCATCTGCCAATGGCTGTCCGGCAAAGACACTCAGACCCCCATCACACCTTTCCGCCAACGCATCGACAAATGGCGCCCGGTACGTAGGCAGGACACGCTGTTGCAGGGCTAACCGACCAGGAAATCGTTTCATGTTCAAAACTCTTTAAGGGATTGCAACAATATTAGCTTTCCAATCTATTTCTTGTAGTGATGTTATCGTGGGATAATCGGGCTGCAGGCTGCAAACCTGGTAATCTGCAGCTTTGAGAATGTTCCAACAGAATTCAGCCGCGTCTGGACCATGTATTTCCAGGAATATTATAGGTTTCGCTTCCTCCAATACGCGCGGCATACCAGAAAGCGCCAGCACTTCACCGCCCTCAATATCCATTTTTACTACTTGTGGAGGCGGATTGCCACGTTTGTACACATAATCATCCAGCGAAATACCATCAACAGAAATGGTCTTACTATAAATTTCGCTGTCGCGACCGGCTGACCCCTCGACTTTCCCCATTGCTCCAGAGGGACCAATTCCAAACCGGGTCGATTTTTCACGTTCGATAACTGCCACCGGAACAATCTTAACTCTTGAACCCAAATTATTCAACTCTACATTTGTTCGCAGGCGCTGAATATTAGCGGGTAGAGCCTCAAATGCAAATACACAACCGGCTTGATCCACTTTGCGAGCCAGTAATAGGCTGAAATAACCGATATTAGCGCCAATATCGTAGACAACCATTCCTTCTGATACTTTATCCTCGATGGTAGATTGCAATTCCGGCTCATAAGTGCCCAACCAATAGTCTTTTTCGGCCTGCAAATCTAAGGATAATTGCATTCCAGCTAAACCGCCTGATGACACAGTGACAGTTGTTTTTCCTTCAGGTGCCAAACGATTCAACCCGCCTCGCAACCACCTAGACAATGAATCATATTGGTACAACTGGCGTTTGACCTGCATTGGCAGCAAACGTGCGGTCCACGAAACCGCACTAAGAAGGATATTTGTCATGTGGTCCTATTGTTGTAAAAGGACATCCAGATAAGAATCCACCATTTGAGTTAAATTAAATGCGGACACGGCGCGTTCACGAGCAGCAATTCGAAAACGTTCCTGCTCGGTTAATATTTCGACCGCAGCACACGCCAGCGTATTCACATCCGGTGGGTCAAGTTTCCAGGAGTCGCCGCCGTAAGGAACGATCCTACCGGCATCACCCTTAACCAATTCTGGCAGTGCGCCGGTTTCAAATGAAAGCACCGGAGTGCCGCACGCCAGGGCTTCTATGACAGAATTCGGGCAGGCGGCATTCACATCCGCTGAATATAATAAATGAGCAGAATTATCGATTTCAGTTATTTTTTTGCCTGGTACAAGACCAACCCAAGTCAATGAGACACTTTCTTTGTTAGTGATCCGGTTAACGTATTGCTCGCATTGACTTTTGACATTCTGGGGAACTCTTCCTACAACCATAAGCTCAATGCCCATACCCAGATCGCGGCTATGCGAAACCAACAATTTCTCTACCAGTTGAACGGCAACATCCAACCCCTGTTCATAGCCTCCCATTAAACTGCCTTCAACCAACAGCAAACGGTAGTGATCCAAAGGGCGCAAGGATGGTTCTATCGGAGAATACGCGTCCAAATCCACGCCGTTGTGTACTACCGTATCAGGTACCGGTGTTGAACCGTGAGCGCGCTCCCACCAGTTCCGGGCAAACTCGCTTTGATAGACGATCTTATCAGCAAGACGGGCACGGATAAACTTTAAAACGAAGTTCCCGTATTCAGCCCGTAGATAATGACGCAAATCAATATGCCGTTTACCGTTTCGTCTGCGAACACGATGCAGCCAGTTCATCCCATCCAGACGTTGAACGATGGGAATCCCCATCTTGCGAACACGCCTTAATCCTGTGAACTGCCGGGTACCTCCAATCATCAAAACCCCTTCATAAGGCAGGTCGTTCAATTCATAACACACATCCACGCCGCGCCTGGTCATCCCCTCCACCAGCTTGTGTCGAAATGAAACCATTCCCCCGATACCTTTCACTTTAGGAAGTATACACAAACGGTGAGTCAATGAATTCTGCATACCCGTTATTGATTCCGTCCTCCGACATAGCGAGCTGGGATGCCCGCCCAAACCTCATCTACCCCCGTAGAATCAAAAAGTACTGCGTTTGCTCCCACTACGGTACCTCGCCCAACCCGCAGCACTCCTTTTTTGCACAAAATTTTTGCTCCTGGGGATAGGATCACATCATCTTCAATTTCAATACCCTCGAAATACGAACGCTCCGCTGGTATGTGGATATCAGCCCGCCCCAGCGTTACCCCGGGATATATCTTGACTCGATTCCCAATTTTTGATAGTGAATGGATTACAACGCCAACGCCTCCATGAGCCAGCTCAAATTCAATCCCAATTGGAACTGAAAGTGGGATCTCAACGCCCAATACTTTCAACAAATAATAAGCAAATCTCCCGATTACTGGTCGATTGCGGGCGTAAACCAATGTCGTTGGAATATCACGCGCCATTTTTATTAAGAGAATTTCCTATAAGGTTGAAGCACCTAAACGTATGAACTTAAAGCCGGCACCTTGCCATTTTTCAACCGACCATCCGTTTACGGCATCCACGGCAACCCTGGCATCAGTCATCTTAATCAAATCCAAGGGATCCAAATTGCGAAGTGGAGTATGAGCCACCAATAATGCTATAAGCTCTGCATCTTGTACAGTACTTATTATATCGGGTGCACATTCGATATTCGGGATCTCAATTTCCTCAACGTATGGCTCGTACACTCGAACTAATGCACCGCTTTCAGATAATAACTCAACAACTTTCAAAGCCGGGCTTTCGCGTAAATCGTCCACATCAGCTTTATATGCCAAACCTAGAACCGCAATTCGCTTACCCGCAAGATCAAGTGATGAGCTTACTCCCAACCCTCGTTGAATTAGCTTGAGTATATATTTTGGCTGTTCATCGTTCACCCGTCGTGCTGTGCGGATGAGGGCGGTTAAATCAGGTGCGGCTTCGACAAGAAACCACGGATCTACTCCAACGCAATGACCACCCACTCCCGGACCGGGATTGAGAATTGCGATACGCGGATGGAGGTTTGCCATTGAGATTGCTTCCCAAACATCGATCCCAAAACGATCCGCCAACCTTGAAAACTCATTTGCAGTTGCGATGTTCACATCCCGTTGGGTGTTTTCCATTAATTTCACCATCTCTGCCGTGGTTGCATCGGTAAGTATAATTTCACCGCGGGTGAATATAGCATACAGTTCACGACCAGCTTCAGCCGATCCCCGGTCTATACCCCCGATGACGCGCGCGTTTTCAATCAATTCGCGCAGTATCTGACCAGGAAGCACCCGTTCAGGAGAGTATACTAGGTGAAAATCCACAGCCGCTTTCAAACCAGAGCGTTCGAGTATTGGGGCAACTACATCAACCGTAGTACGTGGGGGTGATGTTGACTCGAGCACTACAAGATTATTAAGACGCAGGACTGGTACGATGCTTTCCGCTGCCGATCGTACGTAACTGAGGTCAGCCTTCTTGTCCTCTAAGAGTGGTGTTGGTACTGCAATAATAAACGCGTCTGCAAATTCGGGCTCATCGCTTATCGTCAGATTGCCGGAACCAATAGCTGCTTGAACCAAGGTTCTCAGCCCCGGTTCCTGAATATGCAGTCCCCCATTGCGCAGCGTATTGACAATTTGCGGGTTGACATCCACTCCTGTTACCTGCATACCATGCGTAGCGAATGTGCTGGCTGTCGGTAATCCGATATAACCCAATCCTAGCACACAAATTTTTTCGAAATTCACATCACGCTCCCTGGTAGAATAACTTTCTCTTCGACAGTTATCAAGCGAACAGTAATATTTTCAACATTCTGTGAAAGTTATGTTCAACACTCATTCTAAAAACTTGTTCAAATTATGCCACACTCTCCTGGTAAATAGAAGCACAGCAGAATTGTGGGATTCATGATTTATACCATTAATTGAGGCTATCTTGGTCTGACATGAAATGAAACTCCTTGAATAAAAAGTCCCGATCTGAGTGTGAATTTGATAATTTTATCCTGCCAATTTATTTTCTCATGTATTATATCCACGATTGCATTCTAAAAGTCCTTGACACAGAACGTATGTTCGTGTTATATTTAGCACAAATAATCTGATTATCCGTGAAACGATTGGAGCGACTATCATGATGGCAAGAAAACGAAGAAAAGGATTGAGCGAAAGGCATAAGAAGATCCTTATAGTTTTGGAAAACTCTCAAATAAACGTTGGATACCCCCCTTCCATCCGGGAGATTTGTGATCAGGCGGACATATCATCGACTTCTGTAGTTAATTATTACCTCGATCAGCTCCAAGAAATGGGCTACATAGAGCGAGACGGACGGGTCTCAAGAGGAATCCGTCTCATAAGACCACTATCACAGGAAGAAGGTGTTTTATCAGGTGCAGTCTCAACCTCCAGCAATACTGCCCGAGCAGCCACGGCTTCACTGGCTCAGACGGCTCGCGGTTTTCAGCAAGCTGTTGATGAATTACTGCGTGTCCCAATTTTGGGGCGGATTGTAGCCGGTGCTCCTATGCCCGTGCCGCCCTCCGACTTTTCTTACTATGACGCTGAAAGCATGGTGGACGTTGCCAGCAGTATGCTGCCTGCCCGTGAAACTGGTGACGATTTGTTCGCCTTAGAAGTTCAAGGTGATTCAATGATCGACGCGATGGTATATGACGGCGATATCGTCATTATGAAACCAGCAAACGAAGCTCTCAACGGTGAACTGGTCGCAGTCTGGCTTAACGACCGCGACGAGACCACCTTGAAGTACTTCTATCGTGAAAACGGAAAGGTACGTCTCCAACCTGCTAACCCGACCATGAAACCGATTTATATTGATGACCCTTCCACCGTTGACATTCAAGGTAAAGTTGTTATGGTGATTCGCAAGGTGAAGGGTCGCGTTTCTTGAGCACCTTTATTGATAATCGTCACACGATAATATTATGAGTTTTGGGTAACTTACACAACCTTTGCACATCTGATTTCTGAAAAGTTCCCAAACTCTACCTTAATCACAGAGTACGTAATAATATTAAAGAATCCAGAGATTTGATTAATCTCTGGACTCTTTTTATGATCTACAGCGAATGCTCAACCGTTGGGTTTGGATAGGTGTCTATTGAGAGTTAAAAATTAGTGGCATAAATGTCAGGCGGTCGTTGAACACGAATTGAACGAGCACCGGATCGTGGTCTGAACTCCTGTGTGCCGTTTCATTCATGCTTTTATACGCAATCGGAAAATCAGAATTTATATGAGTGGGAATAATCTCTATGGGTATTAACCCCGGTCCCAACCGCACCAGGACATGATCTAGGACCTGTGACACCCCCTGGTAGATGTATGTATATCGAGACGGCTTTTCAACTCGCTCAAGCAAATTAGACAAATTATGCGCTGCCAGAGTTAATACCGGGATAGAATCCAGATAATCATTCAAATCTCCCAGCACGATTACGTTGGCATTAGGTCTAGAAGCCAAGATTTCCTCAACCAGTGAAACAATATATTGGCTTTGTTTATCTCGTCGTGCGTAGGTGTACTTAATATCATTTGTATCTTCTGATTTCGATTTCCAGTGATTGACAAGCATCCATATTTCAATTGTGTCGTTATAAGTGTCGCTCTTTTCGATAGGTTCCTCCTGACAACTTGTCATACAAACCCGAAGAATAACCACCAATGGCGGGCGAGAAAACAAACGATTGCCATCCAATTCGCCATCCCCTTCCACATCACAAGTGAATTCATTTTCGGGATGCGTCACATCATGATTGCCATCTGGACCCAATCCATCTACCAGGGAAGTACATCCCTGTTGGATTTCGTAATCGATGATCTGTACACGATCCACATCATACAGCAGAGCGATATCCAATCCACGTCTGTCAGGACCATCTTCCCATAGGAACCCATACTCAGTCTCAATCTCGTCTCGGTTCACTAAATCCTGCAGCACGATTGGATTTTCTACCTCCTGCACTGCAATGATAACCGGCTCACCTAACTCGTCATGGATCGCCAGAGCGCGTTTTTGTAGCCTGCGGTGATATTCAGCCGGCTCCAACTTGCTGTCTTCCGTATTAGGGTCATCCTCCATGTCAAACAAGTTCCACAGGTTGAGCGTTGAGATATCAAACCGAAAAAATCCCTCATCCTCTGCTCTCATAGGCTCCGGAAACAAGATTTCAAGAGTCGAAGTGACGATGATGGGTTCCTCGATAAGCTGCATGCAGTAAACACCATACGAATAATCAAGTGCGCCCACTAAACCTTCGACCCCGTTCCCCACACTGACATCTGGTGAGATTTTATAAAGCCCGTTGTCTTCCACACAGATAATCTCACCTGTCCCCATGGGATCATCCTGAAACACGCGCTCAATTCCCAGGTCGGAACGCACCAACCACGACCGGTATTTGTATGGGTGGGAATAATTTGTAGGTCCGACAGTTAACGCTTGATCCACTTTTACCAACATTCCCTCTACGGATTCGAAATAAACACGTGAAACATCATTATTAAAAGGTGGCGTCAGGTCTAATACTGCTGGCAGCGGATTTCCGCTCGAGAGCACCGTTACATCTTCTGGTGAAGCGCTGAGTTCAGTTAAACCATAATACTCCTGGACCGTTCCGCTGACTTCAACGTATTCGCCAGAATCTACGACATCGCCTTTTTCTCCAAGGTATACATAAATCCCATCTGATGTGGTAGGGTCCTCATCGCAATCCTCATCCTGCATAAAGAAGCCGTTCTTCCAGGTTTCATCCAGGTCTGTGTGCACAATGCCGCCAGCAGTCAAGGTTTCACCAACGTATGGTGAGCTGAATCCGTCCCCTTGAATTTCACAAATCGGGATTATCTCAGATGGTTCGGCAGAAACAGGAACTGAAATAGCGATTAGGTAAAAAAGCATCATTGTGATAAAAATACGCGCTGTTCTGCCCACAACATCCACCCCGATTTGTAAGATTTCATAAACGTAAGGATTCACTAAATTATATCGGTTTTTCCGGGGACGAATAAACCAATCCGAACATGAAAGGGGATTGCAACCTCCGGGCTCAAAATTTGTAACATCCTACGAAAGTTTAAACAGTGATGGAATTGTTGACGACATTAATATATCCACATGTAGCCAGATTCCCAATACCCAACATTTATCTAAACGATCCTCTCACCAAGAATAACCATCATTCAGTGGTTTAAGTGTGGAGAGCTTGTTGACAGTCATGCTATACTTATATCGAATTATCCATAATTTTATGCTGCAGCGTGCTCCTATTAATGTCGAAAAGTTATTGGCGGCATTTTTTAGGGACAATCACAAAATTAGACCCAGCAGGTATACGGAGGGACAGGAATTGTGATCATAGCTGAACACACAATGGCACCGGTCTGCACCTTGCCGGGAAGTAAAAAGCATTAATTTCAGTTATAACAACGAAAAATAACATTATGCCTTTTATGCTGCCGGAAACCTTATAGCAAAAATCCTGGTCCGCACGCACTTTGAGTTTAATCACGTAACGGTGGATCTTTCATACATCTGTGCCGGTGGCTCAGAATAGCTCGTCCGTCTTTGATCTTCACCGTGGATCAGTAATTCGCAATTCTCACATTCAAAAGGAGACACAAAAATGCAAAGGCAAAAAGAGCAACAGGAACTGGGCGAACAAACACTGGTTATCAACATCAACTTAACGAGGGGCTTGATGGCTCTGCTAACCCTGGCTTTGCTGACGGGTGTCTTACTTGTCTACCTGGGTTTAGTGCACGAGCCAGCCGCAGCCTCTGACCTGCAGGCAACTTATGAGTCTCCATCAGGTTTACGCAAGTTTTATCTTACAGATGCAGAGTATGATGGAAATAATGCGGATGGTGCCAGTGTCTGTGCAGAGAGCTACCATTTCGCTTCCTTGTGGGAGATTCTCGACATTTCGAACCTGGAATACAATCAAGATCTGGGAGCAACCAATGATGACAGCGGTTATGGACCACCATCTTCTATTGGAGGATGGATTCGCACAGGCTATTCAGAAAACAACGACGGCAATCCAGGAAAAGCCAATTGCACCAATTGGAGCACAACATTGGGGGATGGAACAACTGTAAAACTCGTACCAGATTGGGTTGTTTCATCAATCAAGGATATCCAAGTATGGGATGTAGAAAATTACCCGTGCTCAAGCAGTGGGTATGTTTGGTGTGTGGAGAACTGAGACCATGGTCGGGAGGGTCAGTCTTAAAATCCACATCCAACACAGATCATACCTGGTAGTGGGATTAATGCTGGTAATGCTTGCCGCCATCCTCTTAGGCTACCTAGGTGTCAGCAATGCAAGAGCCGTGGCTTCATCTCAATCAGATCCTGCTGTTCCATCCTCCAGGACACGGGGATATTATTTGACAAATGGTTTATATGAGGGATCGCAAACCGGTGGCATAAATGGGAACGGCGCCGGAGTCTGTGCCTGCGGTTACCACTTTGCCTCGCTGTGGGAGATTCTGGACCCTTCAAACCTGAAATACAACACCAACTTAGGATACGACCAGGATGATAGTGGAAACGGTCCACCCTCATTCATCTCTGGATGGGTGCGAACGGGTTATAGTTCAAACAAAAGCAGCAATCCTGGACAAGCGAATTGCAGCAACTGGGAATCGACAGATAGCTTTAGCTTTGGGACGATCATCAGCCTTTCGAGCGATTGGACGAACAGCGATGAGCGAGACATTTCCGTTTGGGATGCGGCATTACAGGGGTGTAACGCTACAGCACAAGTTTGGTGTGTGGAGGACATGGCCTGGAATGCCATCGTCACCGTTAACTCTACGACGGATGTCAGTGATGGCGATACATCCTCCATTTGCGCACTGATCGCCGCCCCCGGTGCCGACGATAAAACCTCACTTCGGGAGGCGATAGAAGCCACTAACAACATGCCAGGCGGTGGTACGATTGAGTTCGATATCCCTTCCAGCGAGAACGGCTACGACACCGAGACTGGGTTGTGGACCATCCCGGTAACATCCACCCTTCCTCTTATGTCAGTTGGTTCAACTTTTATTGATGGTTTCAGCCAACCCGGGGCTCTGCGAGCTACAGATGCAATATCGGCAAGTCTCAAGATCGTCATTGATGGTAGCGGTGCAGGAAGTGGTGCCAACGGTTTCTCGATCACCTCAGCCGGTAACAAAATTGAGGGACTGGTGATCAATCAATTCTCGGAGAATGGCATCCGCATCACTGGCAACGGCGCGACGGATAATACCGTCTCCGGCAATCACATCGGTACCGATGGCATCGGTTCGGCAGTTCTGGCCAACGATCAGAATGGAGTCATAATCACCGATGGCGCGCAAAACAACACTATCGGTGGCTACACATCCGGGGAGCGGAACGTTATCTCTGGAAATGGATGGAATGGTGTCAGCATTTACGGCAGTGGCACGTTAAGCAACACCGTTTCCGGCAACTTCATCGGCGTCGACGCCAACGGAACGGTCGACTTGGGCAATACTCAGGATGGAGTCATAATCTTCAATGGCGCCCAGAACAACACCGTCGGCGGTGATATAGACACCGAACGCAACACCATCTCTGGCAATGGGGGGAATGGTGTCAGTATCTGCGGCAGCGGTACTATAAGCAACATCATTTCCGGCAATTATATCGGTATTGACGCCAGCGGTACGCGTGGCTTAGGAAACACTCAGGATGGAGTCAAAATCTGCGATGCCGCCCAGAACAACACCATCGGTGGCAATACCCCTGGTGAGCGAAACGTTATCTCCGGCAACGGCAGTTATGGCATCGATATCATCGGGAGCGGCACGACTGGCAACACCGTTTCCGGCAACTATATCGGCACTGTCGCCAGCGGCACGACCGGTCTAGGCAACAATTTCGACGGGGTCATCATCTCTAGCAGCGCTCAGAACAACACCATCGGGGGCAGCACCCCTAGCGAGCGAAATGTAATCTCTGGCAACGGATGGAGTGGTGTCGGGATCAATGGGAGTGGTACGACCGGCAATACCGTATCCGGCAACTATATCGGCACTGACGTCGGTGGCACGACCAACCTGGGTAACAATTACGACGGGATCATCATCTCTAGCAGCGCTCAGAATAACACCATCGGCGGCAGCACATCTAGTGAGCGCAATGTCATCTCCGGCAATGGATGGAGTGGCGTCAGCATTAATGGTAATAACACGACAGACAACATCATCTCCGGCAATTACATCGGCACCTACTTCGGCGGCACGATCGAATTGGGCAACACACACGATGGGGTCATCATCTCCAGCGGCGCTCAGAGCAATACCATCGGCGGCAGCACAACCGGTGAGCGGAATGTCATCTCCGCCAATGGTCATTCCGGTGTCAATATCTCCGGCAGCGGTACGAAGGGCAACACCGTCTCCGGCAATTTCATCGGCACCAACGCCAGCGGTACGGCCAATCTGGGCAACACCTACGATGGGGTTGTCATCTACAGCGGCGCCCAGAATAACACCATCGGCGGCAGTACCCCCAATAAGCGAAACGTAATCTCTGGTAATGGGTGGAGTGGTGTCGGCATTTCCGGCAGCACCACAAAGGGCAACACAATCTCCGGCAACTATATTGGCACCGACGCTAACGGCACGGTCGAACTGGGCAACACACACAATGGGGTTTTTATCTCCAGCGGCGCCTATAATAACATCATCGGCGGCAGCACCCCCAGCGGGCGAAACGTCATCTCGGGTAATGGTTGGAGTGGTGTCGGCATTTACGGCAGCACCACGAAGGGTAACATCGTCTCCGGCAATTACATCGGCACCGATACCAACGGCACGGTCGAACTGAGTAACACATACGAGGGAGTCATCATCTCCAGCGGTGCCAATAATAACACCATCGGCGGCAGCACCCCCGGCGAATGGAACGTCATCTCCAGTAACGGCAGTAACGGTGTCAATATCTCCGGCAGCGCTGCAGGCAACATAATCTCTGGTAATTACATCGGCACAGACGCCAGCGGCACACTCGGTCTGGGCAACACTTCCGCCGGCGTCAGCATCACCGATGGAGCTCAGAACAACATTGTCGGCGGCAGCACCCCTGGCGAAAGGAACATCATTTCTGACAACGGTAGTTACGGCGTCGATATCAACGGAAGCGGCACTGCGGGCAACACCATCTTTGGCAACTATATTGGCATCGATGCTAGAGGTACGGTTGGTCTAGGCAATACTCAGGATGGGGTCAAAATCTACGATGCCGCTCAGTACAACAATATCGGTCCGGGCAACCTCATCACTTCCAACGGTTTGGACGGTGTACAGATAGAAGGGAGCATCACCACCGGTAATACCATCACCCAAAACAGCATCTTCTCTAATAATAAGGGTATCCACTTGGTGAATAGCGCTAACGGGGGCATCCCCACCCCCGTCATCTACGCAGCTACCCTTGGCTCCACCAATATCGTCGGCAACGCCTGTAGCGGTTGTACCGTGGAAGTATTCGAAAACAGCGATACCGACGGTGAGGGCGAGACCTACATCGCTAGCACCACCGCCTCCGTGGGCGGCCTCTTTACACTCTTCGTAAACTCTCTGAGTAACCCTTACCTGACCGCCACGGCTACGGATGTGATCAGTGGGACGTCCGAGTTCTCGGAGATAATCAATTGGACAGAGCGGTATATTCACCTGCCGCTTGTGTTGAAGAATTATTGAGCCGCGACCCTCATCCCCGGCCCCTCTACCGGATTGGGAGTGGGATATCACATCCTAGTTGCGGGACTCCTGTGTCACAAGCCTTTAAGCATCGCGTCAACCAGCGAATAAGAAGGTGTCTTTCATTCAAAACATCTTTTGATGTGTTCTTTAAGCGTTCAATTACACTTAACAGTTAAATCCAAGAAGGAGACAAATCTTCTGGTTGTTAATAATTTTTTACGCACCAAGATATTGTGCGATAAACTCTATAAACCTTCCATGCATCTATCTACGGAAAGAGAAACCGCCCAAACATTGAACCCTTCAGAGCACATATAGGCTATCGATGTTTTCAAATAAATGCTTAAATAGGTGATTCGGGGATCGACCGTAACTTATTATTGATTATTTCGTCTTAAGGAATGAGGTGCACAATAAATCCGAAGATCCATAGCAACGGCAGGCACCATTGGAATGAGCATGCGTTGACTGAGGTTTACGACACCTATGCGCCAGCTCTCTATCGTTATGCCTATCGCCTGCTCGGTCAGCAAGATGTGGTTCAAGATATTGTAGCCGAATCTTTTTACCGATATTTACAGGCATTGAAGAATGGCAAGGGACCAGATAAAAACCTTTCAGCTTGGCTCTATCGAGTGACACACAACTTGATTGTAGATTTTTATCGCCGTCAACCGGATCAGGAAATTGTACCGCTGGAGAATACACAATTATCAGAGCCTGATACCAGCGAGACAACTCTATTAGAACGGGAAAAGGCTTCTCAAATGCGTGTTGCTATGTGGCGCTTACCCTCATCCCAGCAGCAAGTAATCGCTCTGCGGTTTTTAGAGGAATTAAGCAATGATGAGGTTGCACTCGTGATGGGAAAAACAGTTGGCGCTGTCAAAGCCTTACAACATCGGGCGTTAGCAAGCCTGAGGCGAATACTGGAGGAAGAAAATGTCAGAGGATGATCCAATTTTAGATGACATTCCCCAAGAAGTACAAGAAGTGATCGAATGTCTACGTAATGTACCTGCACCTAGCCCTGAGGTATGGGAACGTGGGCGTCGAACATTTTTAACCCAAGCACATCAATTGTCACCGCAAGCCGTAACTCCAGGCGATTCTGTGCGTCATAAGGGGTGGAAGGCAACACTCCAAGCGTGGTTATTCCAGATACCCCTAAAACGAAAGGAGATTAGTATGGCTAGTCTAATTAATATCATAATTGCCTTAACAATGGTTTTCGGTCTGTCAACAAGCACCGTCAGCGCCGCACAGGAAAGTCTGCCTGGGTCGACACTTTACCCTCTTAAGCTGGTTTGGGAAGAATTGCAACTGTCTCTAATGTCTGATCCAGAGATACGCGTTGAGCAAGCACTATCCACAGCTCAAAAGCGCCTTCTAGAGGCGCTCCAGTTAGCCCAACAGACTGAGGATATTCCAGTACAACTGGCGGAACGATACCAATCAGGATTAAATTTAGCTTTCACAACAACAAATGGACTGAACGAACCAGCGAAGACGCAGGTCCAATTGCACTTCCAGGAGCAACTTTCAATTCAGCAGCAAATATTAGCGCAGATAATGACGCATATGCAAAATAATCCTGACGCCACATCACAGGAACGAGTGCGTCTGATGGTCCAGGTTAGAGAACAGGTCGAAGAACAGCTCTGCACACAAAACAAATCTCAATCCGCTGACCAGTTCCCGGAAGGGGAATCGAACATGATTCAGAACCAGGACCAAAACCAGCAGCAGGATCAAACCCGGAATCAGAACCAGACCCAGAACCAAGAGCAGAATCAAGAACAGGATCAGAACCAAAACCAGAGTCAGAACCAGATCCAGAACCAAGAGCAGAATCAAGAACAGGATCAGAACCAAAACCAGAGTCAGAACCAGACCCAGAACCAAGAGCAGAATCAGACCCAGAACCAGACCAAGAAGCAGGACGAGACCCACAATAAGAAATAGTACGGATGGTTTCAGATACGGAGATTACACACCAGTACCTACACCTATCTTTTACCGCTCGGTAAAAAACAAGACATCACAAAAAGCAGCGCGGATGCCTCTTTTATGCTCATATGCAAGTCCGTGCTGCCATTTTTTAACACCAGAAGTGATTGAGACCTGAGACAAAATATCCTCCAGTAAATTCAAAAAATAATCGCTGTTACTTGCAATACTGTAGCGGAATGCAATATATATTCTTACAATCTACGCAATTCCTTGGTGGTGCAGATTTGTAAATACTTCATCCGGCTCTAAACCTGTTGACGACAACCCAAACCGGGCAAGCTCGAACATAAAAAATCACGGGGTGTTCAAGCAAGCCTGGCAGCAACAAACTTAGACACTCAATCCAGTTCATAAAGTTTCATCTATCTTGAGGTCTTGTACACGCTGTGATAGCCGCCATCTCAGCCAACTAAATTTTTCTTAATTCCTAAAGCCTCTATTGAATTTATGAAGCCATGTTATTGAGCGGACCCTTGTTTAGTTAAGCTCCGCTATCAGATTAAACTGTATATATCGGTTGTCCAAGCATATCAATTTAGTTAATTCTATCTTTATACAGGAGATACTTTTTCCGATTTTGATCTAGCACTCTTCTGTAAAGCATCAATTGATTTTCCCCCACAAGGTTGCACAGCATTGCTGCCTG
The DNA here is from genome assembly GCA_965603285.1 of uncultured bacterium. Taxonomy (GTDB): domain Bacteria; phylum Chloroflexota; class Anaerolineae; order Anaerolineales; family UBA4823; genus JAUWPO01. The sequence continues at coordinate 15,248 of CBFDCK010000014.1, read as the reverse complement.
CCCTGCAAGCAACCCAGAACTTATACTGCTATTTGCCAGAAGAAGCATCCATAGAGGTTGGGCGCACATTGGATATGCTGCTGGGAAATGCTTATCCAAACCGCTCAGGAATCACAAAATAGCGCTCAGCCACCCAGTCCACTAGACCAGGCATTATTATATTTACCCACACAGCCAACTGCATAGGCCACGGGATCACCAACGATCGTTTAGGGTGCCGGGCAAGATGCAGCACCGCCTGAGCCACATCATCCGCACTCAGACGCAGCGCTTTTGGAGTTCTAGTGCCCGTTTTGCGTTGGATGTGAGCACGCTCTTCGAACTCAGTGTCAACAGCGCCCGGATAAATCGCAGACACGTTTATCCCGTAAACCGCTACTTCCCTGCGCAGCGCCTCGCTGAACCCTCGCACTGCAAATTTACTGGCTGCATATACGCTGTAAGTCGGCATAGCCAACAACCCCGCTACTGACGACATATTGATTATGTGCCCACTGCGTCTCTCGATCATGTGCGGCAAGACTGCTTGAGTCAGCAAGATCAATCCTGTCAGGTTGACCTGGATTTGAGATTGAATATCATCCCCCGGCGCCAAGCCCTCCAGCCAATCGATACGACCAAACCCGGCATTGTTAAACAGGATGTCGATCCTACCAAAGACGGCCAATGCAGTTTGAACCAAATTGTTAATATCCTCCAAGTTTTTTACATCAGTTCGCACGGCTATAGCTTGGCCTCCACCTAAACATATCCTATCAGCCAAATCTTCCAAGCGATTTTCTCGCCGGGCTACCAATACCACACGATAACCCTCTTTGGCAAACAACCAGGCGGTTGCGGAACCTATCCCGGATGATGCTCCAGTGATGAGAATGACGGAAGATTTCGACATATTTGGTTCCCTCAGAATTGGGTTATTATAATTAATCTTTGTGAATTCTGTACACTCCAGGGTTAATTCGTGAATCTGTCTTAAAAGTGTAATTTCGTCTGAATGATATAATCAATCTAAATTTCGTTAATTTGTCTCGCTTCATCAAAGCAGATGTTAATACCATTGTCCTTCCTCTCAACTATATTCGGAAAGTTTAAGGCATCCAGGATTTGTGGAGCAAAAGGATGAACTCATCCTTCGGTTTCAGCGGTCAAACTGTCTGGCATCCCACTTCGGAATACATAAAAAAGTCGCATTTAACAGAATTTATGCGCCTCCACAGTATGGATACCTTCCCTGAGTTGCTTGATCGCTCCACGAGTGATGTAGCCTGGTTCACAAAAGCCCTGATCAGATACCTGGGCATTCAATTTCAACACCCATATTCAAAAATCCTCGACCTCTCAAGTGGCACAGCCTGGCCAAAATGGTGCCTTGACGCTAAGCTGAACATCACCAGCACCTGCCTGGATAAGCATATAGGTACGAAAACAGAAAACCGCACAGCTTTAATATGGGAAGGTGAAGAGGGCTTGACTCGTACTATAACCTATGGTGGACTTTACCGGCAGGTAAATCAAGCCGCAAATGCACTGCGAGAACTGGGGTTGGGCAAAGGGGATGCGATTGGTTTATATATGCCAATGATGCCGGAGATCGTAATAGCCATGCTGGCAATCGCCAAAATTGGCGGCGTGATCCTGCCTATCTTCTCAGGATACGGCGTTGGCGCGCTGGTATCGCGCCTGAAAGATGCGGGCGCGAAAGCGCTATTCACCGCGGATGGTTTCTTCCGGCGCAGCAAGCCGCTTATTATGAAACCATTCGCCGATGAGGCCGCTCTCCAGGTGCCCTCCTTGCGTCACATAATAGTCGTCAAGCGGGTGAGTTTACCTGTCCCTATGCAGGCTCAACGTGATCATTGGTGGCACGAATTAATTTCCAACCAACCTGAGACCGCCGAGGTTGAGATCACAGATGCGGAAGATATTCTAATGGTGATCTACACCTCGGGGACCACCGGTCCTCCGAAGGGCGCTGTTCACACACACTGCGGTTTTCCCATTAAAGCTGCCCAGGATATGGCTTTCGGCACTGATTTTCATAAAGACGAGATCATCTATTGGGTTACTGATATGGGCTGGATGATGGGTCCCTGGTTGGTTTTCGGTGCACTGATTATTGGAGGCAGCTTTTTTATTTACGATGGCGCTCCTGACTATCCCTCTCCCGGGCGCTTATGGGAGATGGTGAATCGACATAGGATCACAACCTTGGGCATTTCACCAACCCTAATCCGGGTGTTAATCCCTCACGGCGAAGAGCCCATCCGACGTAATAATTTATCTTCCTTACGTCTAATCGCATCAACGGGTGAACCCTGGAATCCCGACCCTTGGATGTGGTTGTTTCAGACCGTTGGAGGCGGCAAGCTTCCCATCATAAACTACTCCGGCGGTACCGAAATTTCGGGTGGCATCTTAATGGGAAACCCAATCCTGCCGCTCAAGCCGTGTGCTTTCTCGGCGCCCTGTCCGGGGATTGCCGCAGATGTGTTCGACGAAGACGGGAAACCAGTACGAGGCAGGGTCGGTGAATTGGTAATAAAAGCGCCCTGGATCGGCATGACACGCGGCTTCTGGAAAAACCCTCAGCGCTACGAAGAAACATATTGGTCGCGTTGGCCTGATGTATGGTGCCATGGAGATTTCGCAGTGATCGACGAAGGCGGGCATTGGTATATCTTAGGAAGATCAGACGACATGATAAAGGTGGGGGGCAAACGACTGGGTCCAGCGGAGATTGAATCGGCGCTCGTTAAGCACCCGGACGTGATAGAAGCAGCCGCAATTGGTGTGCCGGACGAGATCAAGGGCAACGCCGTGGTTGTATTTTGTGTAACAACTAAATGTCTCCAAGAAAACGAAACCTTAAGGCAGGAATTAAAGACACTTCTTACAAAAAACCTCGGCAAACCGCTGCTGCCGCGTGAGATTCTTTTTGTAAAAGACCTGCCCAAAACCCGAAATTTAAAAGTGATGCGCCGCATGATCCGGGCAGCCTATTTGGGAGCGGATCCCGGCGACACATCGTCTCTATTAAACCCAGAAGCTGTGGACGAGATTCGCTATGCACTCAGAAAATAATAATTACGACTCGTCAAAATACTTAATTGAGACTCGTGAACTCACAAAAATTTACGGGGATGGTGAGGAGATCCGCGCTCTGGATGGCGTGGATTTAAAAGTAGCCCCTGGTGAATTAATCGCTGTCATGGGACCGAGCGGTAGCGGAAAAAGCACTCTGCTCAACATGATCGGTGCGCTTGACAAGCCGACCAGCGGTCAGGTTTTCATTGAGGGGGTTAACCTTGCCACAATACGAAACAAGGACGCCTTCCGGGCTACAACAGTGGGATTCGTGTTTCAACTCCACAATCTGATCCCAACCCTGACTGCACAAGAAAATGTAGAGATTCCCATGATGGGCCACCTGGGTGCCCGCGAGCGCAAGAAACGGAGCCTTGAGCTGCTGACACTGGTAGGATTAGAGGACCGCCTGCGACATCTTCCTAACCAATTGTCCGGCGGGCAGCGACAGCGCGTAGCCGTTGCGCGCGCCCTGGCGAACAAACCACCTCTGGTTCTGGCGGATGAACTGACAGGCAATCTGGATTCAGTCGCTGGTCAGGAATTAATGAGATTATTACGCGAATTAAACCAGAGCCAGGGTACGACTTTTATAGTCGTGACTCATGATCTGTCCGTAGCCCGCCAGACAAACCGGGTAGTTATCATGGCGGATGGGCGCATTGTGAGAGAGGACATCATAGGCTCGCCAGTTGAAGAGGACTTAAAAATGTGGCGTCATTCTGGTCTTGGGCGGCGTATCCTTTCCAGGGATGAAGAGACATTGGCATCATTGGGTATTGATGAATCCCAAATCAAGCTAGTGCAGTCCATACTCGAACAGGCAAATCAGGAATAATGAAAATCCTTGTCACCGGTGGGACCGGATTTATCGGCAAGGCGCTGATCCGACACCTTATTGAAAACGGATATACCGTCCGCACACTTATACGACCTTCTTCCCGTTCTCCCAACCTACCCTACGGTGTCCCTGTAGATGTCACTGTCAGCAGTCTGAGGGATGAGCGTGGTTTGAGAGCATCCATGGTGGGTATTGATGTAGTCTATCATCTGGCAGGCGGTGAATGGAGAGGAACTCAAGCGAGTCTGATGGAAATCGACATTCAGGGTACAAGAGCAGTTGTAAGTGCCGCTAAGGACGCCGGTGTTAAACAGATCTTTTACATCAGCCATTTAGGCGCTGATCGCGCCTCAGCCTACCCGGTACTCAAGGCAAAAGCAATTGCTGAAGAGTTCATCCGCCGAAGTGAAATTAATTACACAATAATCCGCTCTGCAATTGTTTTCGGTCCCGGTGATGGATTGACGACCGGATTGGCTCGCATCATGAGCGTGTTGCCTTATGTTATCCTTATCCCGGGTGATGGAAAAGTTCTCCTTCAACCGCTCTGGGTTGAGGATTTAGCCACCTGCCTTACATGGATATTGGAAGATGCGGATACAGTCAACCGGACGATTGACGTGGGTGGACCAGAGCACCTACCTTTCTCTCAAATCATAGAGCTTGTAATGGAGGCAACTGGTATTAGACGACACATTATAAGCGTCCGGTCTCCCTACTTGCGAGCCATGAGCGTATTTTTTGAGTCTATTTTCCCCAACCTACCAGTTTCGGTATACTGGTTGGACTACTTAGCTTCAAACCGCACATGTGCTTTGGATACGATGCCGCGCGTATTTAACTTGATGCCATCCCGTTTCTCTCAAAGATTAGATTATCTTGAAGGGCAGAAATGGGGCCAGTCACTAATACGCAGTTTATTGACTCGCTCAAGATAGTGTTTTTTGGGGTATAAATACTTGCAGATGGAGGAGTGAATGGTAAATTGGCTTTACGGCGACCGATATCAATTGCACATTCTTGAATCGTTTGACCAAATGAAGGCAATCGAAGATTTACAGCGTGAAGTCTGGCCTGGTGATGAAACAGGAATTGTCCCATCGCACTTGCTGTTAACGATTGTTCATAATGGGGGTTTGATTATCGGCGCATATCAAATATCTGAATCCAAATTTAGCACGCCAGAAAATAACAACTTTATCAAAGAAGAAATCCCACCAGATGCCCCCTTAATAGGCTTTATCTACGGGTTCCCTGGTATCTATTCCACACCTGATGGACCTCGTCTGAAGCATTGTTCCCACCAGATGGGTGTCCATCCCAAGCACCGCGACCAGGGGATTGGTTATGTCCTCAAACGCGCCCAATGGCAGATGGTTCGCCACCAGGGAATTGATCGTATCACCTGGACTTATGACCCCTTACAGAGTCGCAACGCCTATCTGAATATCGCTAAACTAGGTGCAGTCTGCAATACATACCTACGAGATATATATGGATCGCTGGAAGATGACTTGAACGTTGGTTTGCCATCGGATCGATTTCAGGTCGATTGGTGGACGAACACACAGCGAGCGAAACAACGTCTCAATAAAAAAGCGCGCTTGAAGCTGGATCTGGCGCACTTCCTGGCAGCCGGAGCTGAGATCGTGAATCCAACATTTGAGAGAGAAGATGGTTTACCTCGAGCAAATTTTGATCGTATCGATGAAATGACAGAAAAGCATATTGACGTTAATGGCGAACCATCAATAATCCTGATTGAGATTCCAGCGGATTTTCTCGATCTTAAGGCAAAAGATTTCGCACTTGCTCAAGAATGGAGATTTTTTAGCAGGACATTGTTCGAATTCTACTTCGGACATGGATACCTAGCAACTGATTTTGTTCGCCTGGTAGGGGATAAAGCGCGCAGCTTTTACGTTCTCATCTATGGTGAGAGGACTTTATGAAAATCACACGCATTATCCTTCACCATCTTCGCATGAACTTGCGTTCACCCTTTGAAACATCATTCGGGAGCATACAATCCCGTGATTGTATCTTACTGGAAGCATTCTGCGACGATCAGGTGGGCTATGGTGAATGCGCCGCTGATCGAGATCCAGGCTTCTCTTACGAAACTGCAAAAACAGCCTGGCATATCTTGCAGGATTTTCTGGTCCCAGCTGTTCTTAATCAGAAGATCAGCAACGCTGATGATCTCCAACAGCGAATGTCGTTTGTGCGTGGTCATCCGATGGCAAAAGCAGGTTTAGAGATGGCAGTTTGGGATTTGCTAGGCAAAAGAAATGGCGTTTCTCTCAAGCAGTTGTTGGGAGGGGAATCCAACCGCGTTCAGGTTGGAGTTTCGATTGGAATTCAAGAATCCCCACCTGAACTGATAAATACTGTTGAAAGCTATTTAGTACTGGGATACAATCGGGTGAAGATCAAAATTAAACCCGGACGCGATATCGACGATACCAGTGCCGTCCGTAAAGCCTACCCAGGTTTACGACTGCAAGTGGATGCAAACTCCGCCTACTCGCTGGAATCAGCGCGATCTCTCCTACCTCTGGATGAATTGGATCTACTGTTGATCGAACAGCCCCTGTCAGAAGACGACCTATGGGATCACAGCCTGCTCCAAAAGGAATTCAATACTCCAATATGCCTGGATGAGAGTATCATTTCACCCCGCCATGCTCGTCAAGCTCTCGAAATGAAAGCTTGCAAAGTAATAAACATCAAATCCGGTCGTGTTGGGGGAATCAGCCAGGCCACCGCCATTCACGACATTTGCCGGGCAAATAATGTACCCGTATGGTGCGGCGGTATGCTGGAAACAGGTGTGGGCAGGGCAGCAAACTTGGCTTTGGCATCTCTGCCAGGATTCACTTTACCAGGAGATATTTCTGCCACAGACAGGTACTATGAAGAAGACATAACCGAGCAGCGTTTTACTCTTAACTCTGATAGTACGATAACCGTTCCCACCGGTCACGGTCTGGGAGTTAATATCAACAGGGAAGCGCTCGAAAGGGTTACCATTAATCGCCTGACTATTGATTGAATTCGCAAAGTGAAACTCAATATATTTTTCAATCAACGCAATACAGCTCTGTCGGAAAATAGATACATCACAGATTGAAAAGGATATTAAATGCGCACCTATGACATATCCCTAACCATCTCACCCAATTTGCCAATCTGGCCCGATGATACCCCAATTTCAATCGAACGGACTGAAAAAATCGAGCAGGGTAGCGATGCGAACGTCACGCGCTTAGAAATGAGCGCCCATGTCGGTACGCATGTTGATGCACCTTATCACTTTTTGGGCGGCGAGGCGGCTACCGTTGAACAATTACCCCTTAATATCCTGCATGGACGGGCATATGTGCTCCAAATCGAAGACGAGGTGGACTTGATCACCGAAAGCGTGCTCAAAAATGCTTCCATCCCACTACGCATCCGGCGCTTGTTGCTCAAGACGCGCAATTCCTTATACTGGGCTAGTGGGGAAACGAAATTCCAGGAAGAGTTCGTGGCACTTAGCGAGGATGGCGCCCAATACCTTGTCGACCGGGGGATTAGGCTAATTGGTGTAGATTACCTTTCTGTTGCCCCATTTAACGATACTGGCCCTACGCATAAGGTTTTACTGTCAGCGGGTGTTGTGATCCTCGAGGGCTTGAATCTTTCCTTTGTTTCTCCAGGTCGCTATACGCTTTATTGCCTGCCAATCAAGATAAAAGGTGCAGATGGAGCCCCAGCGCGCGCTATTCTTATAGGCTCTTGATGATGTGCATTTATGAATAATCCATCGGGATGAAGAAATTACCCTCATGTGTCTAGATTGATTTAGTTATGATCCACAAAAGACTGATTCTATTGGTTATAACAACCCTGGTTTTTTTAATTCCTAATGCTGCCTGCGGATCATCACCCACGGCATCCCCTGAAGGAGAAACTGATATGTCAATACAAGTATCCAGCACTGCGTTTGCTGAAGGCGACACAATTCCAAAAGATTACACATGCGATGGCAAAGATATCTCTCCCCCATTGAATTGGAGCGACGTCCCGGATGGTACTCGTAGTTTCGTGTTAATTTCGGATGATCCAGACGCTCCCGTAGGAACCTGGGTTCATTGGGTGCTATATGATATTCCCGCAGATCTGAGCGGGCTCCCGGAGGGTGTTCCAAAATTACCCTCTGTAGCAAGTGTTGGCACTCAAGGCAGCAACGATTTCAGGAAAACAGGCTACAATGGACCCTGTCCACCGCGCGGAAAACCCCATCGCTACTTTTTTAAGCTGTATGCATTAGACATAGAACTCAACCTCGAGCCAGGCGCTAACAAAGCTGCCGTAGAAAAAGCTGTGGGTGGTCATATTCTGTCTGAGGGTCAGGTTGTAGGCAAATACGGCAGGTGAAAGTTTAACTACCTGCTTACATTTTTTTTACTCTCGAAGTTTGCCACCATCTGTCCCCTGAACTGGCTCATGTATAAGTTATGATAGAACCCCTCTAGTGCAAGCAGTTCTTCATGATCGCCGCGTTCAACGATGCGACCCTTATCGATAATGAGCAGTTCATCGGCTTCACGAATGGTGCTCAAGCGGTGAGCGATTACAAAGCTGGTGCGCCCCGCCATCAGACGGAGTAACGCTTCTTGAATTTCCGCCTCCGTGCGTGTATCTACGGAACTGGTGGCCTCATCCAGAATCAGGATGCGCGGATCAGCCAATACAGCACGGGCGATAGTCAGCAGTTGGCGTTGCCCCTGGCTGAGGTTGCTGCCCCGCTCTGCCAGTTCTGTCTGGTAGCCTTGCGGCAAGCGGCAGATAAATTGTTCGGCGTTGGCTAATTTGGCGGCGGCTTTTACTTCTTCGTCGCTGGCATCAAGACGTCCATAGCGGATGTTCTCCATCACCGTATCAGCAAAAAGGAACATCTCTTGCAGTACAATCCCCAACTGACGCCGTAGGCTATCCTGCTGTACTTCCCGAATTTCGTAACCATCAATACAAATAGTGCCCGACTCAATTTCGTAAAAGCGAGACAGCACGTTGACCAAGGTGGTCTTACCTGCCCCCGTCGGTCCTACTAAGGCGATTCTCTGACCCGGATGCGCTTCAAAGCTGATATCTTTCAACACCGGCACACCGGGCGTATAGCAGAAATCCACGTGATCAAACGCAACATGACCGTCGGCGCCAGACAACCGTTCTGCGTCAGGGATGTCCTCAATGACTGGCACTTCATCAATAATTTCAAAGATACGTTCGGCTCCGGCCAGTGCCGCCACAATGCTGAAGTATAAATAGGACATCTGATTGATAGGTCGGGAAAAGTGCCGGGAATAGCTCATGAAGGCGGCGATCAACCCGACGGTCACACCCGCAATTCCAGCAATAGCCATATAGCCGCCCATCCCGGCCACTACAACCATGCTTAGATTCGTTAGAACCATCATCAAGGGTCTAATAAAACCAGTCAGCGTCTGGGCGCGTACGCCCGCGTCGCGGGCTATCTCATTAGCAGCTGAAAAGTCGGATACGGCTTTTTCCTGTTGACCATAAGCGATAACCACCCGTTGACCGCTCAAGGTCTCTTCCATCAAGCCGTTCAGTGCACCCAAGTTCCCCTGCAGTTTGCGAAAAGCGGATCGGGAGCGCACTCCGATGACGCCCACCAGCATCAGCATCACAGGCAACGTCAGCAGTGTAGCCAAAGTTAGCCAAACATTGAGGGTCAGCATCATGACCAGAACGCTGATCAGCGTAGCCAGACCGCTGGTGAATAGGGTTATATTCTGAGATAACAGGTCGGAGATAGCGTCCATGTCGTTCGTCAAGCGGCTCATCAAGTCACCTGCCGGTTGGCGATCGAAGTAACTGAGCGACAAAGTCTGCATATGAGCAAAAAGATCCCGGCGCAGGGTGCACATCGCTTTTTGAGCGATGGCCGCCATCATGCGCCCGTACAACACCCACGTCAGCCACGATCCCAGGTAGACGACCACCATCGCCAACGAAATGCGAGCCAGCCCAGCCACATCATGCCCCTCGATGAATTGATCAATAGCGATGCCCATGAGCAGCGGGCCGATGACTAACAGGATCGTCGAGATAATGATCAGCATAAAAACCAGTCCCAACTGACCTTCATAAGGGCGCAGGTAGGCAAACAGTCGTCTCATTGTCTGTCGTAAATCACGAGCCGTTACCGCACGATCTGCATCCGATGATCTAAATCCCATCTTGTGGTCTCCCGTTCCCATTCAGAGGTCCATCGCCCAACTGGGATTCGTAAATTTCCTGGTAAACAGGGCTGGCGGTTATCAATTCCCGGTGGTTGCCTATAGCGGCAATACGACCTTTGTCGAGCACGATGATCTTATCGGCGGTTAACACCGTGCTGATACGCTGCGCAACTATAAAGCTGGTGACGTCCTCCAGATTGTCGTCCAGCGCTTTCTGAATACGCACCTCCGTCACCAAATCCACGGAGCTGGTGCTGTCGTCCAGGATCAAGATTTTAGGTCGACGGGCAAGAGCGCGGGCAATGGCCACCCGCTGGCGTTGACCGCCCGATAGTCCTGCTCCGCGCTTCCCAACAACCGTGTCATAACCATCGGGTTTGGAAGTTATAAAATCGTCCGCATCGGAGAGTTGAGCCGCAGTCACAATGTCATCTCGTGAGGCATCTTGATTACCGAAAGCAATATTGTCGCGGACCTTGCCGCTGAACAACAATGTCTCCTGCAAACATATGCCGACCAAAGCCCGCAGCGATTCTTTAGTCACCTCGCGCACGTCAATACCATCAATTGTCACCCGTCCCTCGGACACGTCGTAAAAGCGGGGGATCAGGTTGACCAGGGTTGATTTGCCACAACCGGTCGCACCGAGAATAGCCACTGTTTCACCCGGTGTTGCCACAAAGTCAATATTCTTGAGTACGGCTTCGTGTTCATTCTGATCGCTATCATAGTCGAAGGTGACATTCTCGAAGGCGATACGACCGTTGACCTGTTCAGTTTCTAAGGTGCGGGCTTGCGGTTCATCTTGCACCTCCACCTTGCTATCAACTACTTCCAAGATCCGCCCGGCTGAAGCTTCGGCGGCTGATATCATGGGAAGAATCCTACCCAGCATCATCACGGCGATCATCGTCATGAGCAGATAGTTGACGAAGGCAACAATCTCGCCGCTGGTCATTTGTCCGTTGATCGCTTGGAGTCCACCAAACCAGATGATGGCTGCTATGCCCAAGTTGAGTATCAAAACCATAGTGGGCAACAACAGCACCACCAATTGATTGACCTGGATGCTTTTGTTCATCAATTGCTTATTGACTCGATCATAACGTTCATTTTCATAATCAGCACGCACAAATGCTTTGATCACTTTAACCCCCGCCAGATTTTCTTGCATCACCGTGTTGAGCCGGTCCAGGCAGCGCTGCACGGCTTCGTACATTGGTCCACTCTTGACGGTGAACCACCAGATGATACCGGTCATCAGCGGCAGCAGCACCAGCAACAGCAGCGCCAGGGTCGGGCTGATGAGTACCAGCATGATTAGGCTGCCAACCAGCATCAACGGCGCGCGCAACGCCAAAATCAACGACATCATCACTACCAATTTGATTTTATTCACGTCGCTGGTCAGGCGCACCAGCAGTTCCCCCGTTCGCAGTTCATCCAGATTGCCAAAGGAGAATTGCTGAATACGGCGATAGGTGGCGTCGCGGATGTCAGCGGCAGAATGTTCCGAAACTCGCACGCTTAGAATGACGTTGGCAATGGAAAACAACATACTCAGCAGCACCAGACCGATCATTTCGAGCGTCACGATGCCTACGATACCAATGTCCCCGCTTGCGATACCATCGTCGATAATACGCTCAATTTGAAGCGGGATGAGCAATTCTACGACCGTCGCCAGGAGTAAAAATGATACTGCCAGAGCGATTAATATCCAGTACGGTCTCAAGTAATGAAGCATACAACGGAAGGATGTCATGATATTCCGGTTACACCAGTTTCCCCATTAATTTAATTTATTTTCTTGATGAAATTAAATGTTTGAACACTCCACAACAGAAAAACGTGAAACGAATAGACTACGTTTCACGTTTTTATTATACTGAAAAACAAGCAGGAAAAATTTTTGATTATCTCCTAAGCTGCCGTTAATTCTGGAGTCCCGCTGGTCTTAGGAGAAGGTGGTGGGAAAATGTTTTCGAATTCTTCCCGCGTGATTGTTTCGACTTCCAGCAGCCGTTTGGCAATCGCATCTAATTTTTCGCGATACTCGATTAGGATCTGTTTTGCCTTTTCGTGAGCGTCGTTCACAAGAAGACGTGTTTCTGCGTCAATCTTCTCCGCGACCGCTTCCGAATAATCACGCTGTTCGGAGATTTCACGACCAAGAAAGATTAATTCTTCTTTCTGACCGTATACCATTGGTCCAAGTTCGTCGCTCATTCCCAGACGGGTGACCATTGCACGTGCCATTTTAGTCACTCTTTCCAGGTCGTTGGAAGCTCCGGAAGTGATGTCATCAAACACCAGCTCCTCTGCTGCACGACCACCTAATAAGCCAATCATATCGGCAAGCAATTTCTTGCGCGGCATGAGCGTCCTATCCTCTTCTGGCAGAGCTAAGGTATAACCACCTGCCATCCCACGCGCGATGATCGAGACTTTATGAATCGGATCTGCGCGAGGAAGTGTATTCATCACCACGGCATGACCAGCTTCATGATAGGCTACAATTTGCTTCTCTTCCTTGCTGATCAAGCGGCTCTTCCGTTCAGGTCCTGCGATCACGCGGTCGATTGACTCTTCCATCTCCTCCTGACCGATTAACTTTTTGTCACGCCTGGCTGCCAGGATAGCCGATTCGTTGACCAGATTTGCCAAGTCAGCTCCCACGAAACCAGGAGTTGAGCGTGCTACAACACCCAGGTCCACATCTGGCGATAACGGTTTTCCTTTTACATGCACTTCCAGAATTTGTTCACGACCACGCATATCAGGTCGATCGAGGATCACTCTGCGGTCGAAACGACCTGGACGTAGCAAAGCAGGATCCAGAATATCGGGTCGGTTCGTAGCTGCCATAATGATCACGTTTGTATCGGTGTCAAAACCATCCATCTCAACTAACATCTGGTTGAGAGTCTGTTCACGCTCGTCGTGGCTGCCGCCTAAGCCGGCGCCGCGCTGCCTGCCTACAGCATCGATCTCATCTACGAAGACGATGCATGGAGAATGGCGTTTGGCCTGGTCGAAAAGATCACGAACACGGCTTGCACCCACACCAACGAACATCTCCACAAATTCAGAACCTGAAATTGAAAAGAATGGTACTCCGGCTTCTCCAGAAACTGCCTTTGCCATAAGAGTCTTGCCAGTACCCGGAGCTCCGACGAGTAAAACCCCTTTTGGAATGCGGGCTCCCAATGAGATAAACTTCTCGGGTTCTTGCAAGAACTCAACCACCTCGTTTAATTCGTCTTTTGCTTCTTCGACTCCAGCTACATCCTGAAAGGTGACCGTTGGTTGATCACCAGTAAACATCCGTGCTTTCGATTTTCCGAAGGAAAGTGCAGCGTTGTTGCCACCCTGTGCTTGCCGGAACACGAACCAAAAAACACCCGCCAATATGAGAAAAGGCAGAATATAACCTAAGGCGGTCGCGATACCTAACCAGGCGCTGGGCGCTTTTACTTCCAGGTTGAATTTATCTGGCTGGAGTTGCTCGGTTGTCACACCCAATTCTTTCAATTGTTCAATTAATGCAGCGTCGCCTTCCTTTTGTGATGTGCCTTCTGAGCCGTCTGTGTAAATCACACGCAGCCGGTTCTCATCCTCAATAAGGCGCTCAACCTTTCCGTTCTGAATATCAGCAGCTACTTGATTGATGCTTAACACCTCTTGAGTAGTCGCTTGCTGCTGGAAGTTATATACCACCATCGATATGATGGCGATAAACAGCAACAGGTAAATAATTGAAGAACGGTTGCGGGTTGGGTTCACTTGACCTCCGAATCAGATATTAAACCACAAATTTCCAACTTGATTATACCAATCTATAGACTAAGCTGGTAGTAGTTAATAGCTACAATTTTCGATTTCTAACACCCTTCTAACATAAATCTAAGCACTTCCATAGAAAACCTGAGGCTCCGGGGTGGTTTCCGGAGCCAATTTGTGAGCATAGTATCTCCTAAGTTCATAAATCACGATTGATGGAATATCGGTGATGATAGTTATCACCTTGAATCGCCATTCACGTATGTTCTTTTCAGCTAAATGTAGGGATTATCTCGTCCTAAAATCAAGGCATCAATTCTTCTCAATACACGATTTATTATCGATCGTAGGCGAGCATATAGGCTGTAAAATCCCGGACGTACAACCTGTATGCCAGGAAATGGTCCGCTCCATCTAGCTACTGCTGCGCCCCATGTTAAACCACCCCCAAAGCCTACAAATACAACATGATCCCCCGGTTTTAACCTACCATCATTGATCGCTTCACAAGTGGCGATCGGGATTGAGGCTGTAGAAGTATTACCGTAACGATCCAAGTTAACAACGCATCGCTCCATTGGAAAATCCAAATTCTTTACCGCAACCTCAATGATGCGCTTATTCGCCTGGTGTGGAATTATTAGCTGGATATCGTCCATGGATAATTGCGCTTTATTGACAGCTTCCTTGGTTGCCTGAGCCATAACGCGCGTTGCAAATCGAAATACCTCACGACCTTTCATCTTGATATTATGTAATCCTTCATTGACTGTATCCATGGTGGTTGGATACCGGCTCCCCCCACCAGGCACATAAAGTAAATCCCCACCGGATCCATCTGATCGCATTACAGTAGATAAAACTCCAGCCCGTTCCTCACCAGCTTGAAGCACAAAAGCCCCAGCTCCATCACCAAAAAGCACACAAGTATCGCGGTCTGTCCAGTCAACAAAGCGTGATAGAGTTTCTGCACCGATTACTATAGCGGTACTGATTGATCCAGTTCGGATGGCTTGGGTGGCGATGTTTAATCCGAAAATAAAACCGGTACAGGCTGCTAACAAGTCAAAAGCCCCCGCTCTAACGGCACCAAGCCGGTCTTGTACAAGGGAAGCAGTCGCAGGGAATAAATACTCTGGCGATGAAGTTGAAACAATAATGAGGTCAATTTCTCCGGGATTAATTTTGGCGATCTCAAGGGCGCGCCTTGAGGCTTCTGTCGCTAAGGAGGCCGTGGTCTGATCGTCTGAAACGATCCTGCGCTCGCGTATTCCTGTGCGGCTTAC
>CBFDCK010000013.1:0-40828 GCA_965603285.1 uncultured bacterium | reverse complement strand
TCCCATGTCCAACGCACTTCACCTTCAACCTCACCCCAAACATGCAAATCCCAGGATGCAGCATCGAAACTGGGCACCGGACCATAATGCAGGACCGGGAATTTGCGAGTTAACGATTGTCCCGCCGGAAGGCGACCTTCATCCGCAATTCGTTGCTCATCCTCCTTGCGCCGGAAAATGCGGTCCATCATTTTCACCTCCAAAATTGCACGAATTATATCAGACCCACTACATCCGATTTTTTTAAGTTTATCCAAGAAGATAGATAGGCGGAAGTCCAACTACCACCCATCATAAGTCGGATTCTTCCTCACCCTAAGTTAGGCTAAGGTTTATCCCAATTTAACCGTCTTACGAACGTGCTTAAATAATTATGCTTTCTCCCGGCTGTAATACATGCACTTCAGCGTCCGTTTCGGAACTTACTCGATCCGCCCAGGCGTCAGCATCTTGTTGAATTAATTCCCAGGTATTGTAATGCACAGGCACGACGTGCTTGGGTTTGATCAGTTGCACCGCCTGCAGCGCATCATCCGGTCCCATGGTGAAATTATCACCGATGGGCAGCACTGCCAGGTCGATGCCCTGCTCACCAATTAAGCCCATATCCCCAAACAATCCCGTGTCACAAGCCAGGTAGATTTTTTCGCCCTCACCGGTAGTAAGCAAGAAACCGGCTGGATTGCCGCCGTAAGAACCGTCCGGCAAACCTGAACCGTGCAGAGCCAGAGTAAGCTTCAGATAACCGAAGGGGTGCTGATAACCGCCTCCCAAGTGCTGGGCGTGAGTTACCACCCCCTGGTTGCTTAACCAGGTGGCTATCTCGTAGTTGCTGATCACCAGAGCTCCGGTTCGTTCGGCAATGCTGACCACGTCACCTACATGGTCCCCATGCCCATGTGAGATCAGGATAAAATCTGCTTCCACCTGGTCAGCGGACATGCTGGCCACGGGGTTATCGGTGAAATAAGGGTCTATTAAAACCTTGTACCCACAAGTTTCCAGACCTAAAGTAGCGTGCCCGTACCAGGTAAACTTGAAACTCATTTCTACCTCCTCAATCACCTGTACTGTAATATTTGTCGTCTTAAGTATAGACGAAATCCGGGATTATGGTCAATTCTTTTCTTCCATGACCATCACTGTGCCCTGCGAACCCACAGGCACTTGAGGAAAGGAAAAGAAATACCCCCTGGTGTTATCGCTATCAAGGCAGATTATCTTGCAAATGTTCCTGGAAAAAGTCCTGGGCAAGTTTTCTGGAATCCTGAGAGCTTTTGGCTCTTAATACTTGTGCGCTCAGTTCTCTGGCTTCAGTGAGATCTATGGCACGAAGAACTGCTTTGGCACGCGGTATTCCACCGGGGTTCATGCTGAGTTCATCCACACCCAGACCGACCAATACCGGTACGGCAAGTGGGTCACCTGCCAGCTCACCACACACACCCACCCATTTACCATGTTGGTGGGCTGCATCGACTACACCACGGATAAGACGCAGCACGGCAGGATGCAAAGCATCAGTGAGAGCCGAAAGCGCCGGGTTGCCGCGCTCTGCTGCAAGAGTGTACTGGGTCAGATCATTTGTACCGATGCTGAAGAAGTCTATATGAGGGGCTAACTCCGGGCTGAGCAACGCCGCTGACGGAATTTCAACCATGATACCGGTTTCAATCGGCCAGCAATGCGGTAAGCCTTCCGCCTGCAAGGATTCGTGAGCTTGCTTCAATAAGCGGCGCGCTTCCAGCACTTCATCGAGATTCGCCACCATAGGAAACATAACGCGGTAAGGAAATCCCTCTCCCGCTCGCAGTACAGCCCGTAATTGGGTTAAGAATAAATCCGGATTAGCCAGTGAGAGCCGGATGGCGCGGACTCCGAGAAAGGGGTTGTCCTCGGCGGGCAGGGTCAGGTATGGAAGTTCTTTGTCGCCACCCACATCGAGTGTGCGCAGTATTATGGGTCGCTCAGCACCTCCATCCGCGGACATGGCTGCACCTATCTGGAGCAGAATTTCCACTTGCTCTTCCTCTGTCGGCGGCGTATCGCGGGTTAAATAAAGGAACTCGCTGCGCAGCAGACCTACCCCCTCGGCACCATTACGAACTGCCGCTTTCGCATCAGCCAGGCTGCCGATATTGGCAGCCACCTCAATATGATGTCCATCCCGCGTAGCAGCCGGTTCATGGCTGGAGGATAACAATCGCTCACGCTGCGCCAGCCACTCTTCCCGCCGTTTCTTGATATCCTCCCTCACATTTTTGGGTGGATCCACCCAAATATTTCCACTAAAGCCATCAAGAGCCAAAAGGGTGCCGTCTTGAAGTTTTTCAAACACGGTGCTAACTCCAGATATAGCCGGGATTCCCAGAGCTCTCGCAAGGATCGCAGTGTGTGAGGTGGGTCCACCACCCGCCGTTATCAAACCCAGTACCTGGCTCATATCCAATTGAGATGTCTCGGTTGGGGTAAGATCTTGAGCGTACAAAATGACTGGCTCAGCGAACTCGATTTCTGGCACTTCGGTTTTTTCAGCCAAGGCGAATAACACCTGGTTACCCACATCAATTACATCTGCGGCACGCTGCTGGAGATACGGATCCTCTAAAGCCCGGTAATTTTTGGCAATTTCCCTGATTTGCTCATCCCAAGCGGCGGCGGCATTTTTGTGATCTTCGAAAATCAAATGGCGGGTTTTGTCAAGCAAATCCGGGTCTTGCAGGATGAGCAGGTGGGCGTCGAATATTGCTGATTCAGCCTCTCCCAGGTCGATGGTCAACTGTTCACGTCTGCGGCGGATGGCCTTGCGGGTAGTCTCCAATGCCCGTTCCAATCGCTGCCATTCCTGATTTGGATCTTCAGCACTCTCTTGTGGAACAGGGGGCGGTTGCGGCTGGTAACGCCAGATTGGACCCAGGGCAGCCCCTTCGGAGACCGGGACA
Organism: uncultured bacterium; assembly: GCA_965603285.1. Classification (GTDB taxonomy): domain Bacteria; phylum Chloroflexota; class Anaerolineae; order Anaerolineales; family UBA4823; genus JAUWPO01. The sequence continues at coordinate 37,886 of CBFDCK010000013.1, read as the reverse complement.
GCCTGCAGTGCGCCTTCCTCTTTAAATTTCACTGGCACGATTACCTGCGGTCGTGGAGCTTCAGCCTCAATGGGCTCACCAAAATTATCCTCGACAAGGTCACTCAAGGCTCGTAGGGCTTCACTCGCCTGCGGACCATCCGCCGATACAGCGATTTGGTGATCTCGAACAGCCCCTAAAGTAGCAACAGCGTTCAAGCTCCTGGCGGAAACCGGACCCTTTCCATTAGTCAGGTTTTTCACTTGAACCTGGGCATTGAAGCCCGCTGCGATCTGGACAAAACGAGCCGCTGGTCGAGCATGCAGTCCATACTGATTCTTTAAGGTAAGAACGACTTCTTCAGCTCCGGGTTGAATGACCTGTTCTGTACTGACTACCCCAGCAGGGAAACTGGCCTCAGCGCCGGTGAGTTGTTCAATCTTGGGAATTAGTGATGTCCTCGCTTCCTGGCAGATGGTCGCCAGATCACTGCCCAGACCGACCTGCACACCCGCAGCAATCGCTCCTTCTACAAAAGGCGCATCACAAAAGCGAATGTTCTCTTTCATCTCTGGGGGTAAAAAATCCAGAGCCATGTCAGCGCTGAGGATAGCGCTGCCCAAATCCATCAGCACCAGCACACCATCTGGAGAATAAACCGACTGGATGGCTTCTGTGATTTCAACGGCGTCAGTGCCGAAATCCTGGCGTGCAGGTCCTACGCCAGCAGCCACTGCTATTGGGATATCTATCGCTGTAACCTGGCTGACAAGCCCAACCAGGGCATCCGCCAGGGCACGGCTGTGGGATACAAAAACCAGACCAACCATATGCTCTCCCCTGCTTTTTTCTTTATACTTTTGATGCCACCGTCAGGGCAAGCCAGATGCCGTAGATAATTGCCGTCGCTCCAACCAGCACCAGGATCCAATTGATTAGCCGCGTGGATCCCTTTGAAGGATTTAAATCCAGGATAATGCTGCGCACACCAATCAGGGCATGGGGAACAACGGTCACCAAGAAAATGATCTCCATCAGAACAACCAGCGGGTTGGAAAAATAAGCGATCACATCTTCATATCCCATCAGCCCGCCTTCGGGAAGGTAGTGATTGACAATTAAGTGAACGCTCAATACGAGCACAATTACCAGACCCGTGACTATCTTTAGGAACCAGAGCCAGGTATTCTGACCAGATTGTGGAGGGGACATTGAATTGTTCATATTTAATCCTTCTTCCTAATGTTTGCTCTAATTGATCACGCAGTGAACATAATAAAGCCAAAGATTAAGCTGCCGACAATGGCTATAATCACCACAACATACCAGATTTGCTTTTGATAAGGGACGGCAACGCCGAAACTTGTCAATCCGACCCGCAGACCATTCAAGCCATGATAAAGAGCGGCAGCAACTACCAACCATTCCCCAAATATGAACAGGGGGTTGTGGGCAAGGGCAATGAAATTATCGAAAGCTTCAGGACCCAGGGCCAGAGTCCCCAGCACGATCAGATGCATACCCAGATAAAAAACCAAACCAAGCGCCGTTAAACGGTGTAGGACAAAAGCCCAATCTCCAATCTCCCGATGGCGAACGTCAAACCACTCGAACCAATTCGAAGAGGTTGGGATATTCTCTTTTTCACTCATTTGATCGCCTCCTCGTACTATTTAGCTATTCCAAAGATCCGTTTCCAGATCACTTGTTTCCGCAATTCCATAATCTTTCCCGCTGGTTCAACGTAGGATGGGCATACCTCGGTACATTCGAATGAGCTGTGGCAGCGCCAAACGCCGTTCTCACCTTCTACCAAGGAGAATAAATGCTGATCAGAATCCAACCCATGTTGAAGGGCACCTGCCAGGACAGCCGGTCCGAGATAACCGGAAGTTGTGTTTGCGATCGGGCAAGCACTGATACACAAACCGCATTCGATGCAATCCGCCAGACGGATGTAGTCACCCTCGGCAGCTATCTTTACAGGTTTAGCACCTGGCTCAACCGGTTCTTCTGATAGCGGGAGCACCGGTCTGTGTCCAACTTCATCCATGCGAGTGTAAAGCACTCCCATATCTACCACCAGGTCGCTGATTATGGGGAAGTTGCGCAGAGGATCAACTTTGACCGTGCCACCATCCGCAGTCACATCGCGAATGAGTGTGATACAGGTAAGTTTCTCCACACCGTTCACCCGCATACCACAAGCGCCACAGGTGGAGTGATGACACGCATGCGCAAATACCAGCGAGCGATCATGATAAGCCCAAATTCGTTCGACAGCGTCAAGGACGTATTCGTCTGGATTGACCTTTATTTTAAACTCGTCGTAATGAGAGGTTCCCCGACCCTTCTGCCGGTAAACCCGGAAGGTTACATTCCATTCTTGTGTACTCATTATTACTCCTTAATCTTACAGCGCGTAGAACTGGCGGTATGAGATCAGTGGCACGTTCTCGGTGGTGCATTCAGCTTCGATACCCAGCTTTTGGCATACCATGTCCGCAGTTTTCTCTGCCATTGCCCGCAAGGTTGTTGCTTTTCCACCGGTTATGGTGACAAAACCATCGATGTTATCGCTCTCTCTATGATCAAAGCACTTGAAGGTGCGCGATATGCTGCGCCCGGTAATGCCAGCACCAATGAGAGGCCGGGTCGCCATATATGCACCACGCATATTGGCATGGCGGATTCCCGGGACCAATTCCGAGCCGCGCTCCAGCATCAGTTCGATCTGATCCTCAACTACGGGGATGTAATCAACGTCTTCGACATCGAACGAGGTGGTACCCACCACTACCATGCGCCTTTGCGGCAAGACAATATCACCATCACTGGGCACACACAATCGGTTGATCGCCCGGTTGACGAAGCGCTTATCGTAGGCAACCATTACACCTGGCGTCGGATGGATGGGCACTTTGGCGCCCGCCATTTCAGCAATGTGACCAGCCCAGGCACCTGTAGCGCTGACAACTATGTCTGCCTGTAGTTCACTTTTTTGATCTGCAGCTCGATCCCACAGTTTCACACCCGTGATTCGCCGGTTGTTATCAATAAGCAACTCGGTGACTTCCGTGAAAAGTCTAAACTTAGCACTATTTAATTTGGCTGTAGCAGCAAAGGCTAAGGCGAGCCTCAATGGATCGAATGTTCCATCAGGGATCAGGTAAGCTGACTTTAACTCCGGGTTGAGGTAGGGTTCCAATTCGAGCGCCTGTTTCGGGGTAATCTGTTTATAAGGGATATTAGAAGCCTCCATGCTTGCAATCCATGTATCTGAGTATTCAAGGTCACTCTCGTCCAGTGCCACGAATAACCCATCGTCCGGTTCAAACACCTGTGGAACGATTCTTCGAAGGATCACGTTTTCTTCAATGCACTCGATAGCTGCTTCCTGATCCTTGACACAATAACGTCCTCCGCTGTGCAGGAGTCCGTGAGTGCGTCCAGAAGTACCACTTGCGATCGGGCCTCTTTCAATAACGGTTACATCAAAGCCACGCAAGGCAAGATCGTGAGCCGTGGCGACACCTGTATAACCAGCTCCAATAATAATCACACTTGGTTTGCTCATTTGTCACTTCTCCCGTTTAAGGATACTTCCTTACAGAATTTCGTTGGAAACTCTCACTTGTCACTTTTTATATGTATAAATCTACATGCTTCATATACACATTTTCGATCCATCACAAAAAGGGCAATCAACCACTTCGTGAATAACGCCCTCCAATTCTGGTGTTAAGTGCTCAACTGAACCTGGTTTAAAGCCAACCGCTCCGCACCAGCAGGCGTACCAGCCCATTTCAATTTGCCTATAAGTAATACGCTCAGACGGCAGATGGATCACTTCAACACCTGACCGCCAGCGGGCATTTGTGATTAAATACTCTGCTCCTACTGCTTTGAGTTTATCAGCATAAAGACGAAAATGATTACAATGTCGCATCAGCAAGACACCGGTAGTCACGTCCTCCGGGAAGGGCATACAACAGGCATCTCCGCACTTAACACTCAAGTTTTCCGGGAACCCCATTCCGTCTGCATAAGCAAGATCTAAAATACTGCTTTGGATTTCGAGCGCATAAACCCAGCGGCAGGTCATTGCCATACGACGAGCCAGCCTCAAATCACCAGCCCCGATATCCAAAACGATATCATGCGGTTCGATTCGATTCAGGACATCCCGGTATGTGGTCTCGTCGTAGGGAGCCCACATCAGCTCCCAATTCACATTATTAGGCGCAGTTTCAGACAATATCATCCCCAACCCGGTTATCCTCGCTTGCCACGCACAAATCGATTAAACGCTAACGCTAAAACGAAGACAAACCATATACCTGCACCAAAACCCAACCCCCACAGGATTCCTTCGCGCGTACTTGTGGCTGGAATTACCGTCCAGGCGACAAAGACAGCCATCCCAATGCTCAAAATAGTGATGACAATTAGCCCGGTTTGCATTCCAATCCATGGTGAGGTTGGATCTATCTCTTGATCTTGCTTCCTTTGTTCTTTCTTTCTTTGTCTTCTTGATAATTTCGCCATATTATGCACTCATGAGTGATATTAAAGTGGGAGGGACAATTTTATAATTATATATCATTATGGCAACGCGCCCACAATAACGTGGGCGCGTCGTTTGTCATTCACCAAAAGTCCTACAATGTGTAATGAACGGTTGATCTGGGGTAGAGGGTGCTCTACCCCAGTTTGCTACCATCATAACGAGGTGAAGGTTATTAAACCCAGTCGAAGGTGCGCGTGACCGCCTTGAGCCACTCATCGTAAAGCGCCGCACGTGCCTCTGCGGACATATCGGGCTCCCAGGTCTTATCCATCTGCCAATTGTCGCGCAGGTCATCAAAGTTGGTCCATAAGCCCACACCCATACCGGCTGCGTAGGCCGCACCCAACGCTGTAGTCTCTGCCACGACTGGTCGCACGACAGGCACACCCAAGATATCAGCCTGGAACTGCATCAAGGTTTCATTATAAACCATACCGCCATCCACTTTAAGGGCGGTCAGGTCTACGCCGGAGTCCTTGTTCATGGCGTCCAGTACCTCGCGGGTCTGGAAAGCGGTTGCTTCCAGAGCAGCGCGGGCAAAGTGTCCATTGTTAACATAACGAGTCATACCGACAATCACACCGCGGGCGTCGCTGCGCCAATAGGGAGCGAACAGACCGGAGAAGGCCGGTACGAAGTAAATACCACCATTGTCTTCCACAGTGTTAGCCAGCGTTTCAACATCTTTGGAATTCTCGATAATTTTCAGGTTGTCACGGAGCCACTGCACAAGAGCACCGGTGATGGCGATAGAGCCCTCCAGGCAATACACAGCGGGTTGGCTACCGATTTTATACCCAAGTGTCGTCAACAAGCCGCTCTTGGATTGTACAGGTGCTGTACCGGTATTGAGCAGCATGAAGCAGCCAGTGCCGTAGGTGTTCTTGGCTTCGCCGGCGTTGTAGCAAGCCTGACCAAACAAGGCTGCCTGCTGGTCACCCAGGTCGCCGCATACCGGGATCTTTTCACCAAAGGGTCCGCTCATGGGTGTATACCCCCAGATGTCGGGATCACTGGAAGGTACTACTTTGGGCAGCATCTGGCGCGGGATTCCCATGATGCCCAGGATCTCATCGTCCCAGTCAAGGGTCTCCAGGTTCATCAGCATGGTGCGGGAAGCGTTGGTGACATCCGTAACATGAGCGCCTCCGTCAGGACCGCCCGTCAGCCACCAAATCTCCCAGGTGTCGATGTTGCCAAAGATGGCATCGCCCTTCTCCGCTGCGGCACGCACGCCATCCACATTCTCCAGGATCCATTTGACCTTGGGTCCCGAGAAATAGGTTGCCAAAGGCAGACCCACTTGAGGTCGAAAGCGGTCTTGACCGCCATCCGCACTCAGCGCGTCGCAGATATCCTTGGTACGGGTATCTTGCCAGACGATGGCGTTGTAGTAGGGTTTGCCGGTGTTCTTGTCCCAGACAACGGTGGTCTCGCGCTGGTTGGTCACGCCAACTGCGGCGATATCACCAGGCTGGACTCCTGCCTTTGCGACGGCGCCCTTGACGACATCCTGGGTTGCCGCCCATATCTCCATTGGGTCGTGTTCAACCCATCCAGCCTTGGGGTAAATCTGTTCGTGTTCTTTCTGATCGATACTGACGACCTTCCCGTCTTTCGAGAAAAGCATACAACGGGTGCTGGTCGTGCCTTGATCTACTGCTGCAGCATATTTAGCCATTTCTTACCTCCGTAAGAAAACTTGATTGTTTCCTGATTACAGGATTGGTTAACTGTCTGTCCACGTATCGGCGGCTGCCTGCAAGATCAGGTAAGAAGACGTGGCGCCGGGATCTTGATGATCAGCGCTGCGTTCTCCCAGATAGCTGGCGCGTCCTTTGCGAGCTACCAAGGGGATCGTGTCGACCATCCCCTGCTGAGCTGCCTCAGCCGACAACTGAACAGCCTGACCGATGGTCAGATGATCATCCATAGAATGTTTCAAAGAATCGACCGCGGGTGATAATGCGTCCACCATAGTTTTATCACCCAGCTCAGCTTTGCCGCGCATAACGACACCCGCGACGGCGGTTTCAAGCGCTAGCAGCCAATCTTCCAGATTAAGCTCCATCTTCCCGGTCGAATTCATCCCAGCCTGAAGGAAAAACGTTCCATAGAGGGGTCCGGCGGCTCCACCAACGGTAGATATCAATGTCATGCCCACTGTTTTTAGAATCGTTCCGATATCTTTATCTGCGACATCCGGTAATTTTAACATGACCGCTTTAAATCCGCGATCCATGTTGGCACCATGGTCGCCATCACCAATGGCGGCATCCAGTTTCGTCAAATAGTCACTGTTTTCGTCGAGAACGTCCGCGCAAGCTGTGATCCACTCCAATGTATCATCTCGATAGATAGACATTTATTGCTCCGTAGGCAAAGGGGGCTGTTTTTATATCCAGCCCCCTTGAATTTCACTAACTACTTACCCCAGCGTAAGCCGGGTGTCAGAACCGGGTGATCCCACAACTTGAGCATGTCTTCGTCCATCTTGAGCAGGGTGATAGATACACCTGCCATTTCCAGACTGGTGATGTATGCACCAACCAGGTTGCGGACGACCTTGATGCCATGCTGTTCGCATATCTGATGCGCTTTGCGGTATGCGATGTAGAGCTCGATAGGTGGTGTGCCACCCATACCGTTGACGAACAACAGCACTTCGTCCCCAGATTTATAGGGCAGGTCGCTGACAATCGGCTCCATCAGCATCTCGACGATCTCGTCAGCCGGTTTGAGCGGCATGCGCGTCCGTCCAGGCTCACCGTGGATACCGACGCCGATTTCCATCTCGTCCTCGGGCAGGTCAAACGTGGGTTCACCGGCATGCGGTACGGTGCAAGAAGTCAGCGCCATGCCCATACTGCGTCCCATACCTTTTACCTTGATGCACACATCGGTGACTTCACTGAGTGAGCGTCCCAATTCAGCCGCTGCGCCGCACAGTTTCTCCGCCAGCACAGTGCTGCCCACACCGCGACGTCCGGCAGTCCACAGGCTGTCCTGCACGGCTACATCGTCGTCGATCACTACACTTTCTACCTGCATGCCCTCAGCCTTGGCCAGATCAGCAGCCATCTCGAAGTTCATGATATCGCCGGTGTAGTTCTTGACGATGTGCAGAACGCCCGCGCCGCCGTCGACCGCCTTGGTGGCTTCCAGCATTTGATCAGGCGTTGGTGAGGTGAACACTGCGCCCGGGCAGGCCGCGTCCAGCATGCCGTAGCCGACAAAACCGCCGTGCATGGGCTCGTGTCCGGATCCGCCACCGGAAATTATGCCGACTTTGCCCTGCACGGGAGCATCCGCGCGCACGACATAGTTGGGGTCAAAGTGAACCTTCACCAGATCCGGATGTGCTAAAGCGACACCTTCCAGCTCTTCTACTACCACCATCTCCGGATCGTTGATAAATTTTTTCATACGTTTTTCTCCTTTTTTGAGTCGTCAACTCTGTGCGAGTTGACGACTCCCTAATAATTGTGGCGTTCGTAATTTAACTTACGCTACAGTTTGGTTTATGCCCCTTCTTCCGAGGGCTCTTGTTCTTTTGCTGGCAGGTAGGGGGTGATGAATACATCATATAAAATTACACCGAGCGCACCGCCTACCAGTGGACCTATAACTGGTACGATCAGCCAATATAGAGAATCCCACAAACCCGTCGTACCAACTAAAGTACCAAAGATGCGCGGCCCGAGGTCACGGGCAGGGTTGATGGCGTAACCGCTGGGTCCGCCCAGGGTCAGACCGACTGTCACAACTACCAAACCAATGACAATCGGTGCGAATGAGACTATGGATTGACCCCAGTTCCTGTCGTCGAAGAAGGAGACCACGCCCCATAACAGCATCATCGTACCGAAGACTTCAGCCAGGAAGGCATTCCATATTGGATAACCTCCCATATTGGCAGCAGTTTCGACGGTGCCACCCCAGAAAGACATGTCCCAAAGTGATCCGGGACCGGTGCACCAAACATTGGGCATTCCTGCTGCAACCAGACCCTGCTGATAGACCAGGTATACGCCGAGCGCGCCTACAAAAGCGCCGACGACCTGGGCGATCCAGTAGGGAAGCACCTTTGCCCATGCAAAGCCGCGCTTTACAGCCATAGCGAAGGTAACAGCTGGGTTAATGTGGGCGCCAGTTACTCCACCAGCCACATAGACTGCGACCATAACTGAGAGACCCCATCCCCATGCGATGGTGTTCCAGTCATAACCCTGCGAAGCTAAGCGAGGCGCCAGACCAACATTGGCGACAACGCCATCACCGCCCAGGACCAGTACGAAAGTTCCGAAGAACTCGGCCATCAATTCCCCTGTTAAACCACCTTTTTTCATTTTAATTTCTCCTTTTAGAACAGCTTATAGGTTTGTTTTGTGTGTGTTTCTGGCTTGTCGATCAACACACAGGATAATGGGGAAAAATAACTTTATATCTACTCGATAGGACCTCCTTTCTTTTACAATGGCGGACACAACAAAATAAAGTGAGCGAGTCTAACAACCCCTCGCATCTAAACGATACAGGTAATAAAAAACCGCCTAAGAGCTCAAAAAAGTGCTTATAGGCGGTTCTTATTTGTGGAACCATACCAGGAAAGGAACAACCACATCAACTTATTATTTGCAATAAAGCAAAATGCCATCTTGTGCTTCCTGGACGCTCCTTTTTTTAATTGCTCCATCCATAATTATATCCGACTTTCAATTAATGTCAACCATTTGGTAATTCTGTGTTTCGTACTGGAACACTATTAACGACAATGTGTTTCATTTAACAACACATGTTCGTTGTCACAGAATAACGGACCTTTTATATAAGCTGAGCACTAGCGTTGGCGGAAGTCTTCGGGGGATACGTCAAACGCTTTGAGCTTTCGCCAGATGGTTGTGCGACCAACTCCTAAAATCCGCGCCATTTGGGAGACATTCCCGCTGCACAACCTAGCAGTCTGAAGGATGGTCTGGCGCTCGACTTCACGCAACGATTGGATTTGATTTAAATTCTGGGGGTCATCTGAAAGTTCCACCGGGTAGCGAATGTATTCTGGCAGATGTGCCGGAGCGATAACCCCTGAAAAGCCAGCCTGCGCGACTGTGCGGCCTAAAACCGCTTCGAGCTCTCTGATGTTGCCGGGCCAAGAATACTTCCTCAACTCATCCATCACACCCGGAGCCAGGCTCAGTTGATGGTTGAGCTGTCTGGAGAGACGATTCGTGATCCGTTCGGACAGGATAGGTAAATCCTTGAGCCGCTCCCTTAATGGAGGTATCCTGATCTCAAAGGAACTAAGCCGGTAAAACAGATCGGCGCGAAAATTGCCCTTGGCGATTGATTCTTCCAGGTCCGCGGAGGAGGCCACGATAATGCGCACATCAACTTCGACCGGTTTATTGCTCCCCAAGCGCTGTACAATGCCCAGATCAATTACATTCAGCAGGACACCCTGCGCTTCTAAAGGCAAAGCTTCCACATCCTGAAAGTAAATTGTTCCGCCGCGAGCTAATTCGAACTTGCTCGGGCGTCCCCCGGGTATTCTGGCAGATTCTCCCTTCTCATAACCGACCAGTTCAGCAACAGCAAGCTCGCTGGGCACAGACGAACACGCAAAGATCAGAAATGGACCATCCCGGCATTGACTTTCGTTATGTATCGCGCTTGCCAGCGGGTTCTTACCAGTTCCGCTCTCACCGCGGATTAAAATGGGCGCCGTGGCAGGAGCCGCTGATCTTACGAATCGACGCACACGCCGCATCTCTGTCGACGTGCCCGGGATATCTTTAAGAGTCAGAGGCGCATGGGCGCCAACCTGACGGTGGACAAGCTGGCGAACATCTTTCAACGGTCGCAGTGTGACGATAATCCACAATAAATCCTTGCGGTCGTGCACGAACTTTAAACTGAGCACAGTGCTGATAGAGCTCTCCCCAATATCAATAACTACCTCGACATCCGTGAGTGGTTCTCTCTTATCCATCGCTTCCGAAACAAACTTGGGATAGGAAATAAAGTCTCCAATATGGCGACCGAACAGAGTGCGATCTGGCATACCAATCATTTGAGCAGCAGCAGGATTGATATGCATCAAGATACGTTCCGAGTCACACACCATCACCCCCTCCGAGCTGGCCTCAAGGATGGCGTTTACTTGTGTCAAATGGCTGATTTGCTCAGCAAGTAAAATATCGGACTGTCTCTGTCCCTCTATGGCGCGTGCACCAGCTACAGCAGCACCTAAAGTGTGGGGATGAAATCGATCATGGGGGGTTAAGAAACCGATCGCTCCAAGCGGCTTGCCACCCGGATCAAAAATAGGCGCCGCCGCTTCAGCCCATTCATGAAAACGACGCAAGTAGTGTTCGCCACCAGTCACCTGCACAGGAATGCCCTCAATAAGCGCTAACCCAAAAGCGTTGGTACCCATCTGGTTTTCCGAGACTGCAGTTCCTGCCGAGATATCAAATTGCTTAGTGAAGACGAGCATTTCGGGGTCACCCAGCATGTCCAGGATATAACCAGCGCTGTTGACCAAGGCGACAACGGTGTCCGATCCTTCAATATATTGGTATACATCTTCCATTACTGGTCGGCTGATGGAAATCAAATCAAACCTGGAAACTTGTGTCGCCAGGAGAAGGTCTGAGCTCAAACGCTTTGGGGGTGTATCTTTGAATGGAGACAGACGCAGCCAGCAGCGCCTCCAGGAATCTGCCACCAAATGATTTACATCCGGCAGTATCTTCTGGTGATCAACGAACTCTTGCCAGGCGACAAGTTGTTGATCATAGTCTTGAGGGCTGCTCATCTCTGCACTCTATTTCCTGACATATTCATCCTGGGATATAGCAATATTTACAAACTGGTCAAGGACTTGTTGACCAACCGTAATCAAGGGCACATTTGAAACCCGTGCTAGAGCGACGAATTCACAATCACATGCAGAACAAGCGCTCGTAGAAACCTAATTCTAATACATAAAGATGTTTTTACGGTGTAATTAGCAGCCGTTCTCAATCCTTCTGCAGCACATAGTGGTGGTGGGTAAAGGGACCATGAGCGACGCGCTCGTGGAAGAGTTCTAAAAATCCATTATTAACGAACTCGCTTTGGATATCATCAAATGTATACAGCCCGTAATTCCTCACAAAAGGTTGGAAAAGTCCCTTGACAAATTTAGGGAACACAAGATCGTACCAGATCAAACAGCCTTCCGGTCTCAGCACCCGTCTTACTTCCCGCACCGCTCTCTTCCAGTCCGGGATATGATGGAAAACGTTTTGTGATAACACCAGATCGAAACTGGAATCAGTAAACAAGAGGTTAGACGCATCCTCGACTCCAAAGTGAAGGTGCTCACTTTCCGGGTGTAGTTCCTGGGCTGTTGTGACCTGGTCGGGATCGAAATCCGTGCCATAAACATTCATGCCATAAGTTTCCACCAGCCATGCTGATACAAATCCTACCCCGCACCCAATTTCGAGAACATCATTGATGTTGGAAATATCTAACTGTTCAAGCCGTGTACTGACATTCGTGATGTTGCGCTCCGCTTTTTGCCTGCGGTTGACGAACTGCTTTTCGAACCCCGTCATTGCCATCGCTTGAATTCCTCCTGAGCAACTAAATCGATTATCTCTGGATACCTGCGCTCTTGCTCAACTCAATCCCGTAATCCTGCGGGATCAAGGAGTGCATCACGCCAGCATAGATATTCTCCCCTACCAGCATGCGGTTGCGCAAAACCCCTTCCTGCCTGGCTCCCACTTTACCCGCCACCCGCAGGCTGGGGGAATTTCCTTCAGCAACAGCAATCTCAACCCGGATAAGCTTCACCTGTTCGAAAGCGAAACTGGCGATTAAGCGCACTGTCCGGCTGGCGATTCCTTCCCCTGTGCGGCTGGTCCGCACCCAGTAACCCAGGTTGGCAAAGTGGTAAGTTGGATTAATATAGTTAAGACCACATCCTCCCAGGAGTCTTCCATCCTGTATATCCGTAATAGCAAAACTAAATTGGGTCCCCTCAACCCATCCTGAAGGCAATGATTTTATCCAATTTCTCGTATCGTCCTCAGAATAGTCGTCGTGGCACCAGGACATCCAGGGTTTGAGTTCGGGAATCGACTCCCTGACAGCCTCAGTAAGCTCATCCGTATCGCTCATTTGAAACGGTCGGGGCGAGACCACACCATCAGAAAGAGTCACATTGTCATCCATAGCTCCAACCTTGACCTAAACATCACCAATATCCTGTGTGTCTACGATAATAATGGTGGCTTAGACCTTTAGACAGGTCACAATTTCCTCAGCAACCCTGCTCAAGAGCATCGTATCGATCCCAACCGCGATCAATCTGTAACCCTCGTCAATGTAAGGTTTAACGTCAACAGGTTTAGTTGCGAAAATCCCTAATGGAATATGCGCATTGCGGCAGCAATCTCTTATGCGGTTGATTGCCTCACGAACGTCGGGGGCGTTCAAATCACCGATCTTCCCCATGCTGCCCGAAAGATCGTACGGACCAACAAAAATCGCATCAATTCCCGCGGCTTCGACAATAGAATCGATGTTCTCCACGGCATCAATATGTTCGACCTGGATTATTAGAGCGATTTCGTCGTTGGCGTTCTTAACATATTTCTTGAATTTCAAACCGTAACCATGCGCCCTGGCAATCCCGACGCTGCGCTCTCCGGCGGGTGGATACTTGCACTGTCGAACGGCATGCTCGACATCTTTTTTTGAACGCACATTCGGGATTATTATCCCATCAGCTCCTAAATCCAGGCATTTCTTGATCCAGACCTCATCATTCGCAGGAACACGTACTACGCATGCTGTATTCGGCTGCGCTGCCTGCATGAGGGACTGCGCGCCCCGGATGTCCAATGCGCCATGTTCAAGATCGATGAACAACCAATCAAAACCACAAGAAGACATAATCTCTCCAACTTCAGGAGAAGATAATGTCAGGATTGTTCCAATCAGCAGCTCCCCCGATGATAGTCTTGTGCGAAATTTTCGATTCATGTTTTATTTATTTCAATCCTGAATGTAAGAAACTCTCGATAAACCGGCGTTGGAAGATCAGAAAGACTACGAAAAGGGGAGCAGCGACTAAAAGGGTGGCCGCACTGAGGAGCGACCACTGGGCGACGATCTCTCCCAGTTGGGTAAAGCGCACCAGACCGGCAGTGAGCGGGCGCGCAGCGTCGCTCTTAGTAACGATTAAAGGCCATAGGAATTCATTCCAGTGCCAAGCCACCGACGATAGACCAAAGGCGATCATGGTTGGTACACTGGGCGGTATGTAAACATGCCACAACAACTGGTACCAGGTGCAGCCGTCAATAGTACCAGCGTCCACCAGGTCGCGCGGCACTTGCAGGAACGCCTGGCGCATCAAAAAGGTCCCAAAGGCAGACCCAAAATAGGGAATCGCAATCGCTAATCTGGTATCGTACAGACCCAGAAATTATACTTTTCTCCTTTTTAAGTGGTGGGAATAAAATTGGTTTAATGTCATTAGTTTAGCACAAACGGGAACGCGGGGCAATACCGACCGGGTCATGACCTGCTGTTGGTTTCTGTTATTTCAACTGAGAAAAGCTGTGCCAACGCTCTCGCGGTGCCCAGAGGATAAAGCCGCAATTGGGGATCCACATCCTCACCACCGGCGATTAATTGGGCTCCTTCACCCAACAGCTCTGCCAGTGTGGGTTTACGTCCCAAGCCTTGAATGACTTGTTCTTTCGTCAATGCAATCACGCCCTGCACTTCGTCTGGGGGCAGATCCCTGGGCATGCCGCTCAAGCGCGCTACGAATATCACGATGCGATACAATTCACCCGGACGCGGGGTGCCGGGTGGGTGGATCATCTCGTACAGCGCCAGGGGACGAGGCCGGTCACTCAATTCAACTTGCTGGACCGGACCATGTTGAGGAATATGCCAGGTAGTCGCAGCGGACAGGATCTCGACGTCCGTGCCGATCTCTTCTCTCGCTTCGCGATGGGCACATGCAAGCCAGTCCTCCCCAGTTTCACGATGCCCACCTATGCCAGCGTAGAACAGCTCACCAGGAGGACAATTGTGATGAGTGCCTGCCAAGAAGAAGAGATAGCGCGCCTTTTCGTCCTGCAAAATCAAACCAACTCCAGCTTCGCAATCGTCAGGCGCAAATTCGTCAATCGTTCTTATTATAAGCAAGATATCTAATTTCGTTCGACAACCAGTCTACATTAAACCAGTTCACCTATATAACACACGGCAATGTGCGTATTCGTTCAGCAGTAGTCGTATCATCTTCTGATATGAAACATGATGCTTCCCGGCTTCACGCTTACAGAAATCCGCGCTAGTCTTGTTGAGAGCTATTGTCACCTTGATTGTTTCCTCTTGGAAAGCAAGGTCTTCGAGGGAAGGAGAACTTCTATGTGAACAGCGGCTCGTAGTCCCTTGCCCAGGATATCATATTTTCTTGCTCGGCTTGATTAAGACCCTGGTAATTTTCACAAGCTCCCAGCAACGTGGGCAGCAAACCAGTGTCCCCAGCGGTACACAGACCCGTTATGTCCTGTGAAAGCACAAAATTTACTGCAGCCTGGATATGTTCAACCGCGCTGAAGGGTTCATACCAGGTGTTGTAGGTCTTCTCCTTTTTTCCCCAAGGACCTTTGGCTATGGATTTGATCACCATAGTGCCCACATTCTCGTCTCGGCATAGTTGGATCAATTCTTCTGCATTACTCCGGAAAGAGGGGTCACCGTATTGAATGAAGTTAAGCGGAAAAAGCACAGTATCAAAATCGAATCGACGGATGGCTTCAAGAAATAATGCTGGAGCATCCACACCATGCCCGGTGATGCCGATGGAACGCGTTAAACCCGCTTCCCTTGCTTCAATGATCGCTTCGAGGGCACCTCCAGGACGGGTGACAGCATCAAGTTCCTCCAGGTTTGTGACAGCGTGAACCTGGTAGAGGTCAAAATGATCAATATGCAGCCGGTCTAAGGATTGGCGCATTTCCATGAACGCCCCTTCCTTACTGCGCTGCATTGTTTTACAACCCACGAAGAAACGATCTCGTTCCCGGGACAACCAGGGACCCAAGCGAACTTCCGCCTGACCATAGGATGGGGCAATATCGATGTGATTGATTCCATGGCTGATGACCAACTCCATAATTTGATCAGCTTCTGACTGATCCACATCCCAGAAGGCGGCTGCACCAAAAATTGCGACGGTGCTCAGATGTCCAGTGCGCCCCAAACGTCGTTTTTCCATAATATCTCCTTGGATAATCAATCTATCTTAACATCAAACCGGGCGTGTGATTCGCTCCAAAATATCGAGAGCCGCCTTATAATGCTCGCGGCGCTCTGCCCTTTCCTTTAGTCCTGGAAGATGCTCCTGGTGAAACGCCACTACTGTTTTGTCCCCCTTTGGTATCACTCGAAGTTGGATCGTCGAAGCTCTTAACCAACCTTGAGGCTGCCAGGTGATTCGCAGGTGCGAGTTTGGGGAGAAGACCCTGATCTCACCACTTGAGCCGTCGCCCAACTCGTACCTTGCGCCCTCAGTGAAGTCTAGATTCGACGATGAACCTAGCCAGATATTGACTCCCACAGGAGAAGTCAAGACTCTCCATGCATCCTCATGATGGAAGGGCAATGTTCGTCGAACGCCTATTTGGTAACCGGCATCCTTGGTCAAGCCAACAGGTCGGTTACTATTCTCCATCATCACCTCCATTCCGGAGCCGAATGAACATCTGGCGTTCGGTAATCGTTTCGCCGGGTCTCCGGCTGTGAAGCCGATAAATATTGCTCTGTTTGCATGAATTCTAGCGCACTTTCAGTCAAAACCTCAACACTACGGCTTGCCAAGCTGGCAGCCTGGGATAAAATTTAATTGGAACGACCCGTCTTTGCTATCCGAGACTATCCAGGATATACTTGGCAGTCGAGACAGCCCAATCGCCATCCTTTGGAGCATCTTCCAAAAGTTCAACCAGCACACTGGTGGTTACAAAATCGCCCAGACGCCCAAGAACGTAAGCGCTGTAAAACCCTGCCCAGTGTTCGTCTCTCGTTCCACCCAGGGCATTTTGTTCGTAGTCATGATGAGCAGACCCAGCAGCCTTTAGCGCACCCTCAAGCGCTTTTCTCGAAAGTGTGGCATCCATCCGAATTCACCTCTCCAATTTTTTTCATAACTCTCGTGCCAAAAGTCAGGCACAACCTACCTTTTAAATGACCTCCAGATCCTTGCCAGAAACCACGGCCCCGCGACAACCATCGCATGGCGGGCAGCGGGTTAGGGAATGACAGTTGTGGTTTTTTGGTTCTATCGGATCAAGGCAAAATCTCCAATGCGATTTCGGCCATCTGCGTAAAATCCCTTTCTCGCTGCTCGGCTGTTGAATATTCACCAGTCACCAAGCTGTCACTAACAGTCAGCACAGAGAGAGCCTCAACCTTAAACTTCGCTGCAAGAGTATAGAGACCGGACGTCTCCATTTCGCAGACAAGCGCGCCATACTCAGCCCATTTCTTCCACCAATCAGGATCGTCGTTATAGAATGTGTCGGAGGAGAACATGCCTCCCACGTACACTCTGACCCCGCGTTCTTTGGCTGCCTCATAAGCCTTCAGTAAGAGATTAAAGCTGGCTGTTGGTGCATAATCCATCCCCTCAAAACGAAGTTTGTTAATGTGTGAGTTAGTCGAAGAAGACATGGGGAGCACGATATCGCCGATCTTCAGATGAGGCTGGAATGCCCCACACGTTCCGACGCGTATCAGCGTCTTGACTGCATACTCGGAAACAAGTTCGTGCACATAGATGGAGAGAGTTGGAATGCCCATGCCGGATCCCATAACCGAGACGCGCTTATCTCCATAGTGACCCGTAAAACCCAGCATCCCGCGGACCTCGTTGAAACAGAATACATCTTGCAGCATTGTTTCTGCGAAGTATTTGGCGCGCATTGGATCACCGGGTAGAAGAACTGTTGGGGCGATTTGCCCCTGCTTTGCGCCAATATGTATACTCACTTGACACCTCCTGAAGGGTTAAAGGCGCAGTAGGAAAATTGCGCCTGCATACAGGTTTCATTATACACGGCTCTGCTGCCAGAGAACTCGTACACAAACCAGTTTTACTATCCCATAGAATGAAACATTTATCGAAAAGTGGCGGCGCAGTAAATTAAGGATACATATGGCGCCAAGCCGATAAGTGCGTTCACCAATAGTATGGTCTAATACAGGCGGACTGATAATTTTTCCGTTATAGAAAAATCCCCGCTGTTTGGCGGGGATTCTTAATAGGAAATTTGTAACAACAAGTTGTAATTACGGCTCGATTTCCCCTGTTTCAATGCGCTGGGTGTAGATGTCTTGCATTTTATAAAGGTCTTGCATCAAGATGAAGAACCCTTCCCAGTGCGCCCAATCTGGACCAGCCATCATAGCGCCATGGCGGGCGCGCCGACCTTCATGGTGCCATAGATGGTAGTAGAGTACCAGGAATTCGTCAGCCCATGGATTGTCTTTGAGCAAGCCCAGTTCGGCTAATTCCACGCGCATCTCTTCGGCGGGAGCAAAGTAGGCTTCGTTATAGAGTTCTACTGCTCCGTCGCCGCTCTTAAAGAAGCCTTTTGTGTGTGTACTGCTATGGCATTCACTGCAAACCATCTCCATTTTCTCGCGACCAGCTTCGCCGTCGCCGTAGTACATATCCATCACATCTGGGTCGGTACGCTCATTAGAGACCTTAGCCCACAGGTTCCAGTAGAGACGCTCGGTGACGTTGTGCGTAACTTCTAGTTCGCCAATGCCGCTCATGTGACAGGTGGCGCAGGTCGGGGCGCGATAGTCGCCAGGTTCCCACTCGCCGGGGGCGCTGTCCCATACCCATTCTTCGCCTTCGGTGGCAAAAATTTGACCGTGTTTGGAGTTATCGTAAACCTCAATATCGGGATGGTCTGGACCTAAGTGGCAGCTAGCGCAGGCTTCAGGTTTGCGAGCCTCGGCGATATCAAAACTATGCCGGGTGTGGCAGACGGCACAGTTGCCCACCTCGCCAGTGGGGTAAACGTTGCCGATGCCAGCTATGGGGAAGGTTTCTGAAGTCGGGTGTCCTGTTTCATCCACTTCGATTTGGGTACCATGACATTGCATACAACCTGTTTCTTCAGATACGCCGCTCAATTCGGGGTGGTTTTGCCCCTCATGAACGTGGATCAAAGTTTGCATCGAATCACTGGCTATGACCTGGAGCCCAGCGCGGTGGTGACCGCTGGCGTCAAAGCCGGCCGCTTCTTTTTCGTGGCATTCAGCGCACGTGGATGGCTGTACCAGCATGGACACTGCGACTGTCAAATCCTCGTGACCTTCAACACCCTGCAGTGCCAATGGGGAGCCGGCTTCGACTTTGTGGCAGTCAATACAACTGACAGCTTCGTCTGCGTGGCGGCTGCCGTCCCAATCTTCGACAATGCCATGTGTTTCGGTCGCATGACATTCTACGCAGTCTCTCGCCTCGTCGGTGAGGTTTGTGACTTGAAAGTCACTACTCTTTTCGGGAGTGGAGGCAGGTTGCCCTCCACAAGAAGCTATTATTAAACTGATTACAATAATGGCAGGGATGGTTGCGAAATATTTTACATTCTTCATCATTCACCTCTTTCAATATCTCCTATTGATAGTCGGGAAATATTTATTCGTAGAATCCATATTTATATTTTGTTGCGAGTAGATATTTGTTGAGATTGGAGTGTCCAATCTCTTCGTGACAGGTTACGCATTGGGTATCAGTGACATCGCCAAAGTAGTTGTCGTGATATTTCTTATCTTGCGTAGCTGTTTCTAAGTTGCGGTGACAGGTCAGACAACCAGAATCGTATACATATTCCTCTCTATCGAGACGTTTTGCCTGCCAGTCAAGATTCGATTCGTCCGTCGTCATCGTTACCCAAACATCATGTGTGCCGGATTGGGCTTTGCCAACAAAATGAGCGAATACGTCTTCATGCGAAACATGGCAATCTGTGCAAGCAGCCATAATTCCTCTAGGATTGTTGCCGCCATGGATTGAGGCTTTATAGGATGCTACCATTGGCTCCATCGAATGGCAAACGTTACAGAAATCGGCATGTGACGAGATCTCGATGCCTGTTTCGATAACCATCCAAGAGAAGACTACGAGGACGAGTAAGGCTGCTATGCCGCCTAACAAATAGAGCGCTTTTTTGTTTTTCTTCATTTTCACCCCGACTTGAGTAGTTTGCTAGCTAAAGATATGCCATACTTAGCTACAAATCGTAACATTAACTACAAATTAATGTAAGGTAACTCAAAAAGCGATTCGCTATGCAGAATATTCTCGCAAGCGTTCAACATTTCACCTTAAAAACTTGGGGAAAGTTGGTTATGACCGGGCAGGCATATGCCCGTCTTTGGCACGCCCGTGTCACAAAGAATATGGTCAGGGATCCATTCATCCTGGTAACAACGTTAGAGCATCGATATCAGGATGGGTTATACCCCGCTTTTCAACATATTGCATCTGATTGTTTTGAGACTAAATGCGAGATTTATTGATCACTGCAGGCGTTGCATGTGGACACGGAGCGTTTTGTGTTTTACGTTCCCACGCAAGAGAGCATTGGAACGAGGTTAGAGGAGGAAAAATGTAAATTACTCGTCGGCGAACCATGGACTTTTCTCGAGTACAATGCCCTTATGCCCGCTGTCTCTGTGCTCATGCCTTGCTACAACGCAGCCGAAACGATCGACGAAGCTCTACGCAGCCTGGCATTTCAGTCATTAACGAATTTTGAAATCGTCGCCGTAGACGATGGCTCGACCGACACTACACCGCAGATCTTACGCGACTGGTCAGCCCGAGATGAACGCATGCGCATCATATCCCAGGAACACACAGGGATTGTCGAGGCTCTAAATACTGGTTTAGAAGCCTGCCGCGCCCCCTATGTGGCTCGCATGGACAGCGACGACCGCTGCCATCCCGAGCGCTTGACCCACCAGATCGCTTACCTCAAAGCCCATCCTGAGATCGACCTGGTAAGCTGCCGGGTGGCTGGCTTCCCAAAAGAGCAGGTGCGTGAAGGCTTCCAAATCTACCTGGACTGGTTGAACTCCCTGCTGACTGACGAAGATATCCGGCGAGAGATTTTTGTCGAAAGTCCCCTGCCTCACCCCAGCGTGACCTTCCGGCGAGAAGCGGTGCTGCAGGCAGGCGGTTATCAGGATCACGGCTGGGCGGAAGACTACGACCTGTGGCTGCGCATGTATCTGAGGGGAACACACTTTGCCAAGCTGCCGCAAGTGCTGCTGGAATGGCGCGAGAGCCCCGAGCGGCTGACCCGCAGAGACAGCCGCTACTCGCTGGAGAATTTCCTGAGGGCTAAGGCACATTACCTTGTGCGAGGACCGCTGGCAGGACATGATGCGGTCATCATGTGGGGCGCAGGCATGACCGGGCGACGACTGAGCAAACACCTGGTCCGCCAGAAGGCTCCACTGGTCTGTTATATCGATGTTGATGAGCGAAAGATCGGAGGTACGCTGCGCGGGTTGCCGGTTTTATCCCCCGACGAACTCCCGACCTGCTGGTCGCGCTGGAAGAATCCAGTGCTCCTGTCCGCAGTGGGGGCACGCGGGGCGCGCATACTTATCCGCCAGCAGTTAACAACTTTCGGATTACGTGAAGGAAAAGACTGGTGGGGAGTTGCGTAAAGAATTAATTGTCCGTTCCCCCAACACACAATTTATTGCCCTTTACCTCCCCGCAGTGTGCGAGTAGCGAAAAACGCGACTGCTAAACCGGCTAATAAGAACAATCCCCCCAGAATGCCTAAAATTGGCGATCTACCGCCCTCCGGCGCCGGCACCACCTGCGCTTCCGCCAGGGTTTCAGCATTTGCCTGAGCGCCGAAGTTAATGTACGTCTCGTCCCCACCCTTCAGAACCAGTTCGTAACTGGTCTCAGTGGTGGGATTGTAACCATCTGGCACGGCTACGCTGATAGTGTAATCGTCCTCTGGCAGGTCTTCATAACACTGCGGCTCTAACCCCATACCGGTGGGTGTGTTCTCGGAAACAGTTCCGGATTGGTTGCTAATGCTGATGGCGCCATCCGGGATGGATGGCTCATCCTCCTGACGGATCGAATCGCCATTGCGATCATCGAAAAGCAGGATACATAAATTGCCGTGACCCGGTTTGGGGGTTGGGGTGGGCAAAAACGCCGTCGCGGTGGGTGTTGGTCCAGGCGTAACAGTGATCTCTTCGGGACCGGCAAGTCCCAGCAGCAGTTTCTGATTCTCGTAAATCGTGTCGCTGGTCAGGTTGTTCAAACCTCTAATTTCATCAACCGGAACCCCGCTGATCAATGAAATGCTCAAGAGAGTATCGTTGGCTTTTACGATCCAAATAATCCTGCCATCTGGTCCCGGCGTCGGAGTATAGATCGGGATCTGCCGATCCGGAGCTGCCTGGGCAGGCACAACTGCGCTGAGACCAAGCTGGCTCATAGCGAACCAGATTAATATAAGAACTACTATATGGAAAAAAACGGCGATAATTTGATTATGTTTGCTAAAACGAGTGAACATAGCAACGTAGATTATAATTGATTGTTGATCAGGGATCAGAAAATCAGAAACCAGGGATAGGGAATGCGCGTCGATCCGCGACCCTATATCCCCTAATCCCTAGCCCCTAAATTTTGCATTGAGGAACTCAACACTCTAAGGGCGAGCAGCGCTATGGCGTTGAACATCACAACTCCGATCACAACAACAATAATACCCGATAAGACGCCTGTTGTCTCGCCGTAACCGTACAGCGGGACAGCTAGCATATCGCCAAAGGCGCGGCCCACAGAAGTGCCCGATATAAAGACAGCCATCATCGTGGCACGCGCGATGGGAAGTATCTCGGTCATCAAAGGCAGGCTGCTCACGATGGTGAATTCAAAAGTCAGATAGAAGAAGAACAGACCAACCAGCGCGCCAGCCATGCTGGTACCAAGAAAGGGCAGCCCCAGCGCTACTAGACTGTTCAGCAGCAACCCAATCCCTATGGCGCGCCGTTTGCCCATACGATCTGTTATGCCTATTACCAGCACTTCACCGCTGAGCTCAGAAACTCCGATAACCATTGAAGCCGCTGCTAGGGCGGCGATCTTGACCCCGAAGGAATCTTCTAACCAAACCCCGAAGATCAGGTTGACCAGCTCATTACTGGCACTTAAAGTTAAAGCCATGATGATACCCGCCAGTGCCGGCTTATGAGTCAGCACTTTCCGCAGGTTCTGCCAAGGCATCGCCGGGCTTCCGTCCTCACTACGATCTCTCGGGAGCATCCATAACAATGCAGCCATAGCCAACACGCCTGCACCCAGCAAGAAGGGGAAGGGAGCAGTCCACCCGCCGCGGGCGATCAGAAATGCAATAATTGGCACACCGATGATGAAGCTCAGCGACCAACTGGTCTCAGTCAACGCCAGCGCCAAAGCGCGCTGCCGGTAGGGCACCCGGTCCCCAAGATAGGCTTGCATGGAAGGCAGGAAGGTTAATACACCCAGGAGCGACAAGACCAGCATGAATACGAAAGATGCGTAACTCGACCAAAAGACCATCAAGCCGACCCCGACTGTGAAGAGCGAAAGCCCCAGGAGCATGCCAGTCCGGCGTCCCCTGGTGTCCGCGACGGTCCCCAGCAGCGGTCCGAACACACCGGACGCTGAACGCAGGGTCAGCGCACGTGAGAGTGTCACCAAATCCACACCCATACCGCGCCCAATCAATGGTAAAAAAGGATATACCATCCGGATTGTTGTGTTCATCACCGTCCGGATGACAACAAAAACTGGTATTTGTAATCGCAGCGAACGCTTCTTTTTCAACGTGCCCTTTCTCTATGTATTTCGACTTTGAGCAAAAAATAGGCGGTCTGCCCAACCAGGGTCAAAGTCAGCAACAGAAGCCCATCAAAAAAATCTGAATGCACAGCGCGTTCGGGTTCGGGATCGGCGCCGGTGGATGCATTATGTTTTGGTTTTTTAATAGCGCAGCCCACACCCATACGCCGTGCAGATACACCACGCGCAGATTGAAACCCGAAAGTACCCCCCTTTTCCCTATTCCTTATTCCTTT
Organism: uncultured bacterium; assembly: GCA_965603285.1. Lineage (GTDB taxonomy): Bacteria > Chloroflexota > Anaerolineae > Anaerolineales > UBA4823 > JAUWPO01. The sequence goes on along the minus strand of CBFDCK010000013.1, from coordinate 14,137 downwards.
TCGTCCAACATCGGCATATTGAGATTAAAACGCTTAGCGGCCGCGATGGCCTCGGGATAGCCGGCATCGGCGTGACGCACAATTCCCAATCCCGGATCGCTGGTCAAGACACGCTCCAGACGACGGGCGGCATCCGGTGTGCCGTCAGCTACGATAACCTGACCGGCGTGCTGGCTGTAGCCAATCCCGACCCCGCCCCCGTGATGAAACGACACCCAAGTCGCTCCACCCACCGCGTTGATCAGGACATTCAAAATAGCCCAGTCGCTGACCGCGTCAGTACCATCCATCATGCTTTCCGTTTCACGATTGGGAGAAGCTACCGAGCCAGCATCCAGGTGATCGCGCCCGATCACGATAGGCGCTCCCACGACTCCATTGGCGACCATTTCATTAAACGCCAGACCAGCTTTCAGGCGCTCACCATAACCGAGCCAGCAAATGCGGGACGGCAACCCCTGGAAGGGCACCTGCTCACGCGCCAATTTCAACCAGCGCGCCAGATGCTCGTCCTGTGGGAAAAGCTCCAGCACCACTTCGTCGGTGCGGTAGATATCCTGCGGGTCACCCGATAGCGCCACCCAGCGGAAGGGTCCTTTGCCCACACAAAACAAGGGGCGGATATAAGCCGGCACAAAACCTGGAAAGCTAAAAGCATCCTCGACGCCGTAGTCATACGCCCGCTGGCGAATGTTGTTCCCATAATCAAAGACCTCCGCTCCGGCGGTCTGGAAAGACAACATCGCCTCCACATGGCGCGCTATCGATTCCATCGAACGGCGTTTGTATTGCTCGGGATCGTCCTGGCGGAGTGCCTCGGCCTCTTGTACCGTTAGACCAGCCGGCACATACATCATCACGTCGTGAGCCGGAGTCTGGTCGGTGACAACATCAGGAACCACGCCGCGTGCTACCAGTTCGGGAAAAATTTCGGCTGCGTTTCCGATCAGCCCGATCGATTTCGGCTCTTCGTTTTCCTTAGCTTCTGCAACCATCGTCATGGCTTCTTCGAGAGTGTCGACCACCACATCCACATACCCGCCTTCGAGTCTGCGCCGAGCGCGCTCAGGATCCACCTCAACGACCAACGCAACCCCCCGATTCATCGTGACAGCCAGCGGCTGCGCGCCGCCCATGCCTCCCAGTCCGGCGGTCAACACAAACTTGCCTTTCAGCGATGACCAACCGCGCTGCCGCGCCAAGGAACCTAAGGTCTCGTAAGTACCCTGTAATATGCCCTGTGTGCCAATATAAATCCACGAACCGGCTGTCATCTGACCGTACATGATCAACCCTTTGGCTGCCAGTTCGTCAAAATGTTCTTGAGTTGCCCAATGGGGAACCAGATTGGAATTAGCGATCAAGACCCGCGGGGCATCCGGATGGGTCTTGAATACCACTACGGGCTTGCCAGATTGCACCAGCAGCGTTTCATCACCTTCTAATTCCCGCAAGGATGCCAGGATAGCATCAAAGGCTTCCCAACTGCGAGCAGCCTGGCCGCGCCCGCCGTATACGACAAGGTCCTCAGGACGTTCAGCCACTTCTGGATCCAAATTGTTCTGGATCATGCGGTATGGCGCTTCAGTAAGCCAGGATTTACAGGTCAGTTGTGTCCCGCGCGGGGCACGTATTACACGCGAATCAACCATAACAACCTCCCAATTTAAGAAATAACCCCTTCTATTTTAGTTATAAGCGGCTTTGAATTAAGCCGCTTATAACTAAAATAGAGAGGAGGGAGCGGCCAGAGGGCAGGGGTTGGGGGATAAGTGGTAGGGGATATCGGGAAAACTACGCCGCAACGGTTTGTGGCGTTTCCTCTATTAAACCATCAAACGTAGCTGCTTGAAGGCGCCCAACCAACTCGGCTTGAGTTTCAACCCAAATGGGCCTCATCGGGCAGGTATCACGAAATTCACAATTGCCGTTGTTAGCAACGCATTCGTTGAGCAGAATGGGTCCATCAATCGCCTCTACCACCTCGAGAAGAGAGATTTCGTCCGCTGGTCGCGCCAGAGATACCCCTCCACGTGCGCCGCGCGAAGTTTGCAGCAGACCTGCTACTGATAATTGAGATACTATCTTCGCTAAGAACGACGGGGGGATACTTTGGTCCTCAGCTATCGTGCTTGTTGCTGCTCTGTGGTCGGGTCCTAAACGAGCTAGAAATAGCACCGCCCGCACCGCATAATCGGCTTGACGAGTGATTTGCATAGAAAGACTCCCTTTATAGATTATATGGATAGGATTTATTATCAATATTTTAGACTATTTTTAGCCAATTAGCAAGTGACAGAGGTCATTGCTCTGGGATGATTGTTATCTATTCTATATGATTATCATCTTTTTAGGACGGTTTACGCCTACTTTATAAAGCAAGTTATGGTAAGATTGGCGGGCAAGGTACAAAGGTAATACCACAAATAGGTGGGGACCTAATTAATTACTGACGTAAACGGAAACTGATCGCCCTTGCAAGTATTTATACAGGAGATACTCATAATGAAGCAGATATGTGTTGTAGGTGTTGGGTACGTGGGTCTGGTTTCTGCTGCTTGCTTTGCAGATTTAGGCAACCGTGTGATCGCTCTGGATATAGTAGAAGAAAAAATTGAGGGCTTGAAACGCGGCGAAATGCCCATCTACGAGCCCGGATTAAAAGAACTTGTCGAAAGGAATGTGGACGCTGGACGCCTTACTTTCACTAGCTCGTACGCCGATGGATTGGACGGCACTGAGTTTGCTTTCATCGCTGTTGGAACACCATCCGGCGTCGACGGCGAAGCTGATCTGCGCTACGTCGCGACTGCTTCAGAGACAATCGCCAGGGAAATGCGTGCCCCACTCATCATCGTCAACAAATCCACTGTCCCGGTTGGCACCGGTGACTGGGTAGCGGACATCGTCCTGCACCACCAGACGGAATCAATTCCATTTTCGGTCGTATCCTGCCCCGAGTTCTTACGCGAAGGCGCGGCTATCAGCGATTTCATGAACCCCCACCGCACCGTGTTGGGCTCCATGGACCTTGAAGCAGCCGAAAAGGTAGCTCACCTGCACTTACCTCTGCGTGCTCCCATCGTGATCACCGATCTGCGCACTGCGGAAATGATAAAGTACGCCTCCAATGCCTTCCTGGCGACCAAAATTTCGTTTATCAACGAAATAGCGAATGTTTGCGAGGCCCTAGGTGCGGATGTAAAAGAAGTCGCAGTAGGCATGGGTTATGACCAACGCATCGGAGCGCTATTCCTGGACGCCGGACTTGGCTACGGAGGATCATGCTTCCCGAAAGATGTAAAGGCATTAGCATACATGGCTGCTGAAAAAGGGCGTCATCCACAACTGCTCAATGCCGTGATGGAGATAAACAATGACCGCCGCTCAATGGCTGTAAACCGTATCAAGGAAATGTTGGGTGAGACGCACGGCAAGACAATTGGACTCCTGGGATTGTCCTTTAAGCCAAACACTGACGATATGCGCGACGCCCCTTCTATAGATATCGCTCAAGCCTTGCTAGCCAGCGGTGCTTATGTGCGCGGTTACGATCCGGTAGCCATGGATGCTGCACTACCATTACTGCCGGATGTTGAAATGTACCCCGACGTTTACAGCATGGCGGAAGGCTGCGATGCCCTGATGGTAATCACCGAATGGAACGAATTCAAGAACCTCGATCTGGAGCGTATCCGCAATTTGTTAAATCAAGCAATAATTCTTGACGGGCGAAATATCTATGATCCTGAAAAGATGGCTGCGCTAGGATTCCAATATCGCGGCTTAGGTCGGGGTTACAACGGAAGTAAAACCGAGAATGAAATCGAAGTGCAAGCTGCTGTAGGGTGAGGTGAATAACAAGCGCCCACCTGTTATTGATTACGAAGGGTCAGATTACCAGAGCACCTTCTGGGATAAAGGGGGACGCGAGTATGAAGACCAGGCGGAGGAATTAGCCTTGCGCCGGCTGCTGCCAAAATCCGGTCAATTACTGCTTGAATTAGGAGCCGGAGCCGGGCGAAATACACCCCGCTACCACGGATTTGAGCGTATTGTCCTGCTGGATTATTCCACCACCCAACTGCAGCAAGCTCAGGAACACTTAGGCAACAGTAGCCGTTACGTCTACGTCGCGGCTGATGTGTACCAACTTCCTTTTGTACAGGGGGCATTCGACTGCGCAACGATGATCCGCACTCTACACCACATGGCTGAAGCGCCACGCGCCCTGCATCAAATACGAGGGGTGATGAGCAGCGGTGGGATATTTATCCTCGAATATGCAAATAAACTAAACTTGAAAGCTATCCTGCGCTACGGCACGGGGCGCCAATCTTGGAGTCCATTCACATGGGAGCCGGTCGAATTTGTTGAACTAAATTTTGATTTTCACCCCAAAGCTGTACGCACATGGCTGGGCAATAATGGTTTCAGAGTAGACCGGCAGTTGACCGTTTCCCATTTCCGCTTAGGTTGGGTGAAACGCTGGCTGCCCACACGCCTGCTCGTTGCAATGGACTCTATTGCCCAGTTGAGCGGAGATTTGTGGCAGCTAAGCCCAAGCGTTTTTGTGCGCTCCACAGCAGTGGGTGATACACCCAGACCTGCCCCCGATGAGCTCTTTCGCTGCACAATCTGTGGACATTCGCCCTTAGGCGAATCACCGGATTTCATCACCTGCCCTGCTTGCGGGCGTCAATGGGCGGTGCGAGACGGGATATACGATTTTCGCCAACCAATATAACTTCCGGAATAATTTCGAACCTATAACTTTTCCACCACCCAAAAATGTGAAAGTCCCAAAAACCGCAGGGGTGTTTTTTCCAGCAGCAACAATACCTCCCGCAGTGCTTTTCCAATGCCCGCCCGACGGGCGATAATGTTGTCGTAGGCGCCAAAGATCACCGTGCGCCTGACAAATTTGACCGGCAGCCCCACAAAGAGTTTTTCAAGTGTCCTACGAGAATAAACTCGCACATGGGGTGCTAATTGTACACGCAAACCGTCCGGCAGATAATTTACCAGGGGAATGTTACCAAAGCGGTAACGCCCACACCAGAAAATCCCATGTGTTTCAAAAGGGTATCCTCGGTTGGGTACAAAAATCACGATACGCCCACCCGGTCGGAGTGTTCGCACCATCTCCTGGACTGCCTCGCGGTCGTTCTGGACATGCTCGAGCACCTCGTGGCTTAAAATCAGGTCAAAAGCCCCGCCTGGGAACGGCAGACCCTCACCTGCAGCGCACAATATTTGCGCGTTTGGAAGCGCCTTTGAAACCCGATTTGCATCTTGGGCGCGCTCGAAATCGAATTCCAATCCAACCACCCGCCCCACATGGGGCGCCATGTGCTCCACGTACATCCCGACACCGCAGCCGTTTTCAAGAACCACCCCACCTTCCAGCTCCACCCCAGCGTCTAGTATCATTTGGAGCCGGCGTTCCTGACCAGCACGCCACACGTAGGATGGTTCCCCACAGCGGGCAGCCTTTTCCAGTTCTAGCTGATCCACTGAATCGCCGATTCGTCGATTCACCTGCCAACACCCTTCCAATTCATATATAACTCGTTCTCAATTCCCAGCCGTAGGAGCACACGCCCAACTATATTATCAATGATCTCATTAAGGTTTGCGGGACGGGTGTAGAATGCGGGCACAGGCGGGAAGATGAGCGCCCCGGCTTCTGCTGCCATGCTCATCAACCTGAGATGCCCCCGGTGCAAAGGGGACTCGCGCAGGACCAAGACCAACGGACGCCCCTCCTTCAGCATAACGTCAGCGGCACGCGCTATCAAATCAGCGGTGTAGGAATTCGCAATCGCGGATAGTGTTTTTATCGAACACGGTATGATTACCATCCTAGCCATGGGGAACGATCCCGAAGCAATGGCTGCGCCGACGTCCGCATGATCATAACTTACATCTGCCAAAGCCATTACATCTTCGATCTCCCAATCGGTTTCTTGTGAAATTATGAGACGCGCAGCCGGGGAGACCACCAGGCGAGTCTCAATCTCCACAGACCGTAATACCTCTAGTAAGCGGATGCCTAGAATGACCCCCGAAGCCCCGCTGATCCCTACAACCAGGCGATCCTTGATTTCTCCCATTTTTTTCCTCCGACTGTTAAATAAGTTGCTTTCAGTAGACAGGCTTGTGACCCCAATGGATCGCAACCGTCCCGAACATCATACGACGAAAGCCCACGTTCTTAAACCCCGCATCCATAACCCGGGATGCCAGTTGTTCGGGCTCCAGAAACGCCTTTGTCGAAGCCGGTAAATAGTGGTAGGCGTCACTCTGACCTGTCAATGCACCACCGAGCATTGGGATCAGAAATCGCAGGTGGAATTTCACCAAAGGGGAAAAGATCGACCTCACCGGTGGGGTCGTATCAAGAACCACGATCATACCGCCCGGTTTTAACACCCGGTACTGCTCGTGTAAGCAATTAATAACGTCGCCGACATTGCGCAGCAGGAAGCCCGAGACCACAGCATCAAATACCTGGTCGTGGAACGGCAGGCATCCGGCATCTGCTGCGATCCAATCCAAACGGGAGGATTCGGATTGTGGTTGATCCAGGCGGGATTGTCCGACGCGCATCATCTGGATTGTGAAATCGGCTGCTGCCGAACGACACGAACTGCACTGGCGAAGCGCTTCGCGTGTAAGATCGCCCGTCCCAGCCCCCAGGTCAAGCAGAAAACCACCTGGAGGCAGTTTCGCCCTGCGAATAACCTCCCTGCGCCAATGAACGTCCTGCCCGGCGGTCATCACGCGGTTAATCACGTCATATCGATGCGCAATGCGAGCGAACATGTCCTTTATATAAATTACCCTTTCGTCCCCATTTCTACCAGCCAAGACAGTTCCTTTATACCAAACCGGTTTCCGAATATATCTTATCGTACCACGAAGGCACAAATCAAAATGACGACCTTAGCCTGTAAGCGCTGCACATGTGCAAATTCTTTTTGATCATGTAAGTCCCGCTGCCTTGCGAATGTCCGTCGTTGACCCGCCATTTCAACCATGCTATGATGAACCATAAAGGAGGGCTCTAATGATCCGGGGAAGGATGGTCGATTGGCAGTATGTATTGGGTTTGTTGCTGCTGCCGTTCTTTGTCACGGGGATTTTTCTGTTTATTGCCTTCATCGAGGATCTCACGCGTTATAACCCAGCCTATTTTAATGATGGATATCAGGCTCGTTATGCTGTGCCGAGTTCCTTAATCACGGACTTGGAAAATGCATTAAGAAGCGGGGATGAGACTTTGCTAGCCGAACTGCAGGGCACACGCCACGTTCCGAGGAACATGGAATCGAAACCAAACTTGCGTTTTATGATTTTCTGGGAATATGACGGAAAATATTCGGAGTACTTGTTCATTGAGACATCCAATTACCACCGCCACATGCAGCACTTGAAGGAGGTCAATGGAAGATACATCAGGGTCCCTGATGGTCTCTACTACCTGGCGAATAGTGGTCGATGGCTGAGTACATTTGGACCGATCGCAGTTTTTTGGTGGCTTGTAGTGATCCTGTTCACGCTCGGTATATGGTTTTACCGCTCGATGGCTGCTTATAGACAAAGGCAGTACGGCGATCACGGTCCCGAGCGAAACCAGGAATCATGACTCACCTCCAAATTATCAAGCTTGAATTTCACCCTGGAATACTGCTTTATCCTCCAACTGGGCAACGCTTTTGCCTTCATCCACGTTAACTCTAGCAAGTAAGTAACCACCCAGAACAAAGAGCACAATCAAGCTCAGCACCGCAGGTCGGCTGCTTCCAAATATAATCCCAACAGAAGCAAAGATTAGCGGTCCAATGACGGCTGAGAACTTTTCCATGATCCCATAGAAACCGAAGAACTCGCCACTTTTTGAAGCCGGCGACATTGCAGCGAATAAACTGCGGCTTAGAGCCTGGCTGCCTCCCTGCACAACAGCCACCATCCAGGCAAGAAACCAGAATTCAATCACCGAGTTAAGAAAGAAAGCCCATACAGCAATAACTGCGTAGAAAGTTAGAGCCAACAATATACTTCTTTTGGTGTTCAAGAGTCCCACCAGACCTGAGAACAGCAGCTTGCCGAATAAGAATGCAAACACAAGACCTATGGCTTCCACAATCAAAATCAACCCAAGAATTTTTATCAAGTTGCTTTGACGTTGGACGGGCAAAACTTCGATCCCCGCCAGCGTCATCACATTACCCTGGCTGTCAGGATTATGGCTACTAGTGTTGATAAAGCTGATAATGTGCTCTCCCGGCTCTTCAGATTCGAAGGTTTGGCTCACATCGTATCGCACGGTTGGGTTATAAGCGTCGATCACCTGTGCCAATCCATCCGCAGGATCTAATAACGGTTTGCCATCCAGGAACACAGCCCAAATCCCGTGATCAGGACCTGTCGAATAAACAACTTCAACCCGCTGACCGTTATATAAAAGATCATATCCCTCTCCCGGATCGGCTGCTGATCTGAGTGTAATATCCGTTTTTACGCCGGTTTCGGCGGCCGGGACGGTGATCGTATGCCAGGCACCAGAATATAGAACAGCATCTGAATCCGCCGTATACAGCCCCTCTCCAACCGCAACTTCTGTGCTGATGTAAGGTTCCGGCTGGGCACCAATCTCGTCCGCCGGGAAGACCCTTGCGCTAATAATACCAGCCAGTGGTAGTGCGATCAGGTTATAGATCACAAAGGCGAGATAAACCGGTCGTCTTTTATCTGTGCTGCCGGATAAGCGACCAAATATTAGGCTGAACGGAATGCCCACAAATTGAACCAACAGCAACGCCAGGATAAGTTCGACCATCCCGAAACCGAGTTCTGTACCATAAATTGCCGCCAAGCCAATGATGGTGCCTATTCCATCGTTGTAGACCAAAAATGCCACCAGGAATTTAAATAATTCCCTGTATTTGCTTATATCCAAGAGGGTATCCCGCAACCGCTGGAAACTTACAGAAATCACATTCTCTCCACGCTTGAGTTTTACTATAGCAGCAGGCGGCTCTGGGACGCGGAGAAATATAGGTATAGAAAAGACACCCCACCATATAGCGACACTTAGGAAGGACAAGCGCGGACCCCATGTGCCCGGTAAGAATAGGATCATGACGACATTAAGCGCCAGGAGCAAACCACCCCCCAGATAACCCATTGCATAACCGCGTGTTGAAACCCTGTCCCGATCCTGCTCCCTGGCAACATGAGGCAGCAATGCATCATAAAAGACATTCGCACCACTGAATCCGATGCGACCAAGGATACCAAAAATGGCAGCCAAAACCCAATCTCCCGTCTGGACAAACACCAGGAGGGCAGTGCCGATGATCCCTATCCCTACAAATATCGCCAGGAAACGCTTCTTGCCGCGCATTACATCGGAAATCGTTCCCAGAATAGGCGACAGAACTGCGATGATAATCAGCGATATGCTTAAACCGGTGCTCCAATAAGCAGTAGCCACCGTTGCGCTGGGAAGAGTCGCTCCGGCTACCTGGCTAAAATAGATTGGAAGAACTGCGGCCATTATTGTTGTAGCAAACGCAGAATTAGCCCAGTCGTACATCGTCCAAGCCCAGATGCGCCTGTTGTATTCTTTGGGGCTGACGTCACTGAATGCGCCAGTTTGTACAGTCATGTTATCCTCCTTGAAAGTTTTCCCCTACAAGCTTCCCATGTTTATGGTTAATACCATGAAATTCCCTTCTAACCCCGTCTTCCAATTTCGGGAACATACACAATTATAGTTTATAAAGCAACCAATACTCATTTCCATCCAGAAATTTGACTGCTGGAATATTCATATTCTTCACACAATTTAATTACGATTATGCTATATAATAGTAACAGCAATAATTTAAAAAATATCAGACGGGCAAAGACCATTATTCTCATTATTTATTAATGCCTGCTCACTCGAGTCCTTTGCGCAGCAAGGACTGAGCCGCACTTATCATATTTATTTTTTTTATTTCCATTGCCAATCAGGAAATAGCGGCCAAAATTGAATAGCCCCTGATGCGTGGGCGAATTCGCGTGAGCGCAAGGTAATTGCGCTTTTTTTTTATTATATATGGAGAGATTATAATGAACCGTACAGAACTTATTTTTCGCATCATTGGCATGATTGTTCTGGCAATACTGGGGGTTTACTGGGGTATCGAACTTGGGGAAATATTTGGGGTAAGTCAGATATTGGCTTCCGCGATGTTAGGGTTATTGGGGGCTGTGGCGGGATTTTTAGTAACCCCATACGTGACCACTCGACCAGCTAGCTACCTGGTTCAGGTGCTGGGGAAAACATCTTTTCAGTCCCTTATTGCAGGTCTGGTCGGTCTCATGGTGGGATTGCTGGTTGCTGCGTTGGCAGCCTTTCCACTCTCTATGCTGCCCAATCCATTTGGTCAAATCCTACCTTTCATCGGTGTTCTCTTGTTCAGCTACCTGGGTATTGTGATCTTCGTTATGCGCCAGAAGGAAATATTCGGTGGGTTTAGCTCTCGCTGGCGGATCGGCGCTTCTGCAAAGGGTGAAGAAGTAGAAAAACCGGAAGATGTTTTGCTCAGTGAAGGTACAGGACGCAGCATCCTGGTCGACACCAGCGTAATCATTGACGGCAGGATAGCTGATATTGCCAATACCGGCTTCCTGTCTGGTACGCTGTTAATCCCCCACTTTGTGCTTAATGAACTGCAGTATATCGCCGATTCTCCCGATGCTTTACGCCGACAACGAGGCCGGCGCGGCATGGAAGTGCTCTCGAAGCTGCAAAAAGACAAGGTTGTACCAGTCAGCATCTCCGATATCGACGTTGAAGGTGTGAAGGAAGTTGACGAGAAGTTGGTCGTTCTAGCGCGCCAGTTACGCTGTCCCATCTTGACGAATGACTATAATTTGAATCGAGTTGCAGAGCTTCAAGGCGTGTCAGTATTAAACGTCAATGATTTGGCAAATGCCGTGAAATCAGTGCTTCTACCTGGCGAAATTATTGATGTGAATATCATCCAGGAAGGCCGGGAATCCGGACAGGGTGTCGCCTATTTGGATGACGGTACGATGGTTGTCGTGGAAGATGGTCGCAGCCAGATCAACCAACAGACTAATGTTACGGTCACTAAAGTGCTGCAAACGACCGCCGGCAGAATGGTCTTCGCCCGTTTAGATAACAACAAATCACAATGAGAAATTTAATGCACCCCAGGATATCCTTTGCGATCTGGTTGAGGTAGTCGTTATGGCTCTGCGTATTTATAACACAGCGTCACGCCGGAAAGAACCTTTTGAAACATTGGAATCCGGAAAAGTGCGGATGTACGTTTGTGGTCCGACAGTCTATGATAGGGCTCACGTCGGTCATGCCATGTCGGTACTGGTCTTCGATATCATCCGGCGCTATCTTGAATACCGCGGCTTTGAGGTGCGGCACGTTATGAACTACACGGATGTAGACGATAAAATCATCCAGCGCGCGTCCCAAGAAGGAGTTGATCCCTTAGAGCTGGCGGAACGATATATCCTTGAATTTCGAGATCACCTGGACGACTTTAACATCTTACCGGCTTCCGTAAACCCTCGCGCAACACAGGACATGGAATACATCATTCAGATGATCGAAAGCTTAATTGAAAAGGAATACGCGTATGAAGTACAGGGCGATATTTACTTCCGTGTCCAACGCGATCGGGAATATGGAAAGCTCTCCGGGAGAAAGCTTGAAGACATGCAGGCAGGTGCTCGTATTGAAGTGGACGAGCGCAAAGAAGACCCTATGGATTTTGCGCTCTGGAAAGCAACCAAACCAGGAGAACCCGCCTGGGAAAGCCCCTGGGGAATGGGGCGCCCGGGTTGGCATATCGAGTGTTCAGCCATGAATCTGGCACACCTGGGCGAACAAATCGACATCCACGGAGGCGGAAACGATCTGATCTTCCCGCACCATGAGAACGAAATTGCCCAGACCGAAAGCCTTACCGGCAAGACCTTTGCGCGCTACTGGGTTCACAACGGCATGCTTCAATTATCGGGTGAAAAAATGTCGAAATCATTGGGCAATCTGGTCTCCGTCCAAGATTTCCTTGCCGATCATGAGGCGGATGTTCTGCGATTACTGGTGCTGAATTCAAATTACCGCAGCCCGTTAACATTCAACGATGAGGTAATTGCACAGACAGTTCGCGCGATAGAACGCTTGCGCTCTGCAAACCGCCCAGCGATGTCTGATACAGATCATTCAACCGATCAAGCCAAACAAGCGCTCAAGGAGCAATTGGACACTACGCGCCAGGGCTTCTTGGAAGCCATGGACGACGACTTTAACTCTGCCGGAGCATTGGGACATATCTTCGATCTGGTCAGAGCCGTCAATCAAGCCCGTGACGCCGGGATGGATGCCAGCAACCTGCAAAATGCTCAAGACCTTATAGCTGAATTAACTGGGGTCTTCGGTCTGCGGCTTTTACACCCTTCCAAATTGAGCAACCAAGCAGACGCATTTGTAGACCTGTTAGTTGAGGTCAGGACAGAACTTCGGAAAGAAAACCAGTGGGCATTGTCCGATAAGATTAGAGACCAGTTGTCAGATTTAAGCGTCAGCCTGGAGGATGGGAAAGGTGGCACAACCTGGCGCTGGAAATTGAAATAGGGATGGGACGAGGGACAAGGAAAAGGGAATAATACCGGAGGAATGAAATGTCGTTCTCCTGTTTGCCCCTCTTACAAGCCTAACACACATGCGCGAATGGATATACGGACGCAACCCAGTCTATGAGACACTGCGAGCAAATCGCCGCCATATGTTTCGCCTGATCGTCTTGCAAAGCGTTCAGGAAAAAAGTCGCTTGACTGAAATCTCAAACATCTGCTTGGACAGAAAAATACCTGTAGAACGGGTTGCGCGCAAGCGACTTGACCGGTTCGGGAGCGAACATCAAGGCATTGCACTAGAGGTCGACCCATATCCTTATTGCGACGTGCAAGATATCCTGATAAATGCGAGCGATCAAAAAGAACCTGCATTCATCCTAATATTAGACACATTGCAGGACCCTCAAAATCTAGGCACACTGCTGCGCACAGCCGAAATAGTGGGAGTACACGGCATCATCATACCGACACGACGCTCAGCAACCGTCAGCCCGGCGGTTGTAAGCTCTTCATCCGGCGCCAGCGAACATCTGCTCGTGTCTCGGGCGAATATTGCTCAAACCATCGCAACATTAAAAGAAAGTGGCATATGGGTGATCGGGCTGGAAGGCGAAGCAGATGCCCCAACACCAGACCAAGTACAACTCGATGTTCCGCTTGCACTGGTCGTAGGGAATGAAGCACAAGGTATGAGACCATTGGTGCGTAACTCCTGCGACTTGCTCATGCAGTTACCCATGCGCGGTAAAATCGGGTCGTTAAATGCGGCAGTCGCTGGATCAATTGGCTTATATTTTGCCTGGCAAATGCGGGGCTTTCGTGAAGCCGAGTGCTAATATAGACCTCATTCAAACCTTGCCTGGTATTGGGGCCTCTGGTATAATGCGTTTCGCCTTTTAACAGGCACCTTAACATCATCCGCCGACGTAGCTCAATCGGCAGAGCAGCCGCTTTGTAAGTGGCAGGTTATGGGTTCGATTCCCATCGTCGGCTTGCGTTGCAGGCTAGCGATCAAATCTGATTATATTGGCTTTGATCTCGAGCCAGCAATGGCATGGGACTTAAAAAGTTTCCAAGGACATACACGGGCGGTTACCCAAGTGGCCAACGGGGACTGACTGTAAATCAGTTGGCATACGCCTTCGGAGGTTCGAATCCTTCACCGCCCACCTGTACCTATCGCTGACCGGTGTGAGTGCAATACCAGTAAGCGTATAGTTGTGTGACGTCAAGCCCTCATAGCTCAGGTGGTAGAGCACGTTCTTGGTAAGAACGGGGTCATGGGTTCAAGTCCCATTGAGGGCTCTCGTTGCCGAATTTTTAGTTAATTGATAATCAAGGAGTAAGTATCACATGGCTAAGCAGAAGTTTGAGCGCACCAAACCGCACATGAACGTAGGTACCATCGGTCACATTGACCACGGCAAGACCACGTTGACTGCGGCGATAACCAAAT
>CBFDCK010000012.1:0-41272 GCA_965603285.1 uncultured bacterium | reverse complement strand
TGGAATTCACCTGGATATTCAACAACTACCTGTGGGCTATTATTCTGTTACGCTCTGATGCATTGAAACCAATTACTGCCGGACTGGCTGTTTTACAGGGGCAGTATGTCACGGACTGGTCGGTGATACTCGCCGGTGCATTGATGGCAAGCATACCAACGCTGGTCGTGTTTGTCTTTCTTCAACGGTATTTCGTGAACGGCCTGACACTGGGATCATACAAGTAACCTGTAACTCTTACTTCTTATTATAGGAAAATATGATATGACACAAAATCAGGTTCAGTCCATGAGGTTGAGGCTGATGAGTATCACTTTGTAGTGAGTTGACGAGGGGAAAAGCAATGTTCCACGGTATTCTATCCCGAATACTGGTCCAAAGAGTGTTGGGCCGTCGATGCCCGCACTACCGCCTTTAACATGGAGGTGGCGGGTTTTCTAGCGAAGTGGTTACAGGAGGATTTCTTTACCAAACTCGCCCAATGGACACGAGATGGCGAGGTAAGAAAGGCAATATGACGAATGCCTCACATTTTCTGACTGAGATGAACATCTGGGAGAACAAGCGATGACACAAGTAGAACTAGGGGACATCTTTGAAGTATTCGATGATGAATACCGAGACGGACAACCGCCACTATTGTTCGGCCCTCAAGCCGGTGAACCAGACGTAATTCCGCCAGTACCACAAATTTATAATACCGAGCCTTGGGAAGATCCGCTGATTTGTGGAATAAACCGCGCTGCGGCCCGTTCTACTGCCTGGTCATTCGAGACACTTGAAGATGCTTTGAGTTGCGACCGCAATAATTCTTCACGGGTTATATTGCTAAACGGCGAATGGGATTTTTATTTTGCTATCAAACCTGATGAAGCCCCAAAAGATTTTTATCAATCCCGGGTTACGGGGTGGGATAAGATTGAAGTTCCTTCCAACTGGGAAATGAAAGGCTATGATATCCCCATATACAAAGGTGCTCTTTATCCGTTCCGCCCGATAAACCCGCCCTATGTACCGCGCGATTATAATGCGGTGGGTTCCTATCAACGTACTTTTACTGTTCCCGAAAATTGGGAAAACATGAATATTACCCTCCATTTTGGTGGCGTCAGTTCAGCATTTAAAGTTTGGGTAAATGGAAAATTTTTAGGTTACGCCGAAGATAGTTGCCTGCCTTCTGAGTTTAACGTAACCCCTTATTTGCAGCAAGGTGAGAATGTTTTATCGGTACAGGTAATTCGCTGGAGCGACGGTTCGTACCTCGAAGACCAGGACCACTGGAGAATGAGTGGAATTCAGCGTGAAGTTTTGCTTTTAGCCGAACCAAAACTTCGTATTGCCGACTTCCACTGGCAGGCAAAACTGGATAATAATTATAAAGATGCGGTTTTAAGTATTCGTCCGCGCCTCGAAAACCTGACCGGCGATACGGTAAATAGTTATCTTGTGAAATCTCAGTTGTACGATGAAAATAATCGGCCAGTTTTTGCTGAAGCCCTGGAGATAAAAGCGGAAGACATAATCTACGAAGGCTATCCGCGTCTCGATAATGTGAAATTTGGTTTGCTTGAAACAACAGTCAGTAATCCCAAAAAATGGAGCGATGAAGAACCAAACTTATACACATTGATCATCTCACTCGAAAATAGTAGAGGTGAAATCCAGGAAGTAAAAAGTTGCAGAGTAGGGTTCCGCAGCATTGAATTTTCGAAGGATGACAGTAAATTATTGATTAACGGAAAAGTAACCTATTTGTATGGTGTGAACAGGCACGATCACGATCCGGTAAAGGGGAAAGCACTTTCAAGGGAAGATATTCGGAAAGACGTTCAACAAATCAAACAGTTCAATTTTAACTGTATTCGAACAAGTCATTATCCCAATGACCCGTATTTTTATCATTTGTGCGATGAATACGGGATTTTGGTCATGGACGAAGCCAATCTTGAGTCTCACGGGTTGGGAGGCAAGTTAAGCAACGATTCGATGTGGACCCATGCACACATGCAACGTTCATCGCGAATGGTTTTGCGCGATAAAAATCATCCTTGCGTGATAATCTGGAGCATTGGAAATGAAGCAGGCCGTGGTCCCAATCATGCCGCAATGGCTGAATGGATTCATGACTTCGATATAACACGTCCGGTACATTACGAGTCGGCGCAGGGAAACCACAGAGTGGAGGGTTATATCCCCCCTGGTCACCCCGATTATCCCAAAGATCATTCACATCGCATCCAGGTTCCTGTTGATCAGTATTATGTTGATATGATTAGCCGTTTCTACCCCGGCCTTTTTACTCCCGAACTTTTGGCGAACCAACCCGGCGACAACCGGCCTATTATTTTTGTGGAATATGCGCATTCCATGGGAAATTCAACAGGAAACCTGAAAGAATTCTGGGATATTTTTCGTTCAACCTCTCGAATAATTGGCGGCTGTATCTGGGATTACAAAGACCAGGGATTATTAAAAACAGACAAGAATGGGAACGAATTCTATGCCTACGGAGGCGATTTTGGCGAAAAACTACACTATTCCAATTTTTGTATCAATGGAATTGTGGCTTCTGATGGCAGGCCAAAACCTGCGATTTTTGAATGTAAAAGAGTGTTCCAACCGATTTGTTGTGAAAAAGTTGAATCAACAAAAATAAAAGTCAGTAATCGTCATTCAGTAAAATCGCTTAACGATGTTTCAGTCGTTTTAAAAGTTCGGGAAAATGGATTTGAAATCTCATCCGTTCAACTTCCGTCAATTAATCTGGCTGCCGGGAAAGACACTGTAATCGATTTTGCTGCTTTCCTTCCAAAAATGGAATCCGAAAATGAGTACCTCGCTGACATCCATTTTTTGTTAAAGGAAGATAAAAAATGGGCTCCCCAAGGATTTGAGGTTGCCGCAAACCAGTTTTCACTTTCAGCCATTCCTGAAACAAGCTCAAAGAAACAGAATTATCCTTCGTTAAAACTTTCAGAAAATGAACAGGTAATTTTGGTAGAAGGAAACAAATTTGAAATAAAATTCAGCAAAGAAAATGGTGCTTTAATTTCATATCAAAAGGATACGATAGAACAGATTTACAGACCGTTGCTGCCTCAATTTACCCGTCCGTTTACCGACAACGACAAACGCGGTTGGAGACCACAACGTATTTTAAAAGAGTGGTACCAGGCGAAGCCTGTAATTCAAAACATGGAAGTACAAAAAATTGAAAGTGGTTTAATCAGGGTAAAAAGCATTTACAACGTGATAAACGAAAAAGCACAGGTTGAAGTGATTTATCTCGTCAACGGAAATGGGGTTGTTAAAGTGATGTACCATTTAACCACGATTACGGATTTACCCAATATTCCAAAAGTGGGGCTAAGTTGCGGAATTAATAACGATTATCGGAATATTTCCTGGTACGGTCGCGGACCGGCTGAAAATTACATCGACCGCCGTTTTGGTTTCAATTCCGCAGTTTATTCTCAACCGATTTCAACATTTATGGAGCCGTACGTTATGCCACAGGAAAACGGCAACCGCACGGATGTGCGCTGGATGTTTCTGGCAGACAAACAGGAGAACGGATTGTTGGTTGTGGCAGATAGTTTACTGAGCATGAGTGCCTGGCCTTATACCGAAGAAAACATCAACGATGCAAAACATACAAATGAGTTAAAAGAGTCAGGTTTAATAACCCTGAACATTGACCTTATTCAAATGGGAATTGGGGGAAACGATTCTTGGTCGGAGGTGGCACAGCCGATTGAAAAATACCAGATTCCGGCTAAAAATTATTCCTACACATTTTATCTTTTTCCTGGCAATATGAGCGAAAAAGAGTTGAATAAAATGCCATTATCAATAAAGTTCTAAAGACAGATGAATCTAAAATGTATTTTTGGAAATAGCAGGCCAAAAATGAACCATAAAGATCGTTTTTTCGCAACCATTAACAACGCTCCGGTTGACAAGCCGGCTTCGTGGCTGGGATTACCGGTTCCGGCAGCCGAACCGGGATTAAAGAAATATTTTGGCGTAAATTCCATCGATGAACTAAAAATTGTACTCGCCGATGATATTTATCCTATCGAAGTGCCATACAATTACCCACCTTCGAATCACATTGCCTGTGCTTTCGATTTTGCAGAAATCAGTCATTTGGATAAACCCGATAACCGGACTTTAACAGCTCCTGGATTTTTTGAAGACTATTCGGAACCGGCAGATGTGGATAAATTTAACTGGCCTGATCTTGCAAAATATATCGATCGCGAAGAATCGAAACGGAGAGCAAAAGCAGTCAATGAAAATTGTGCAAGCATGGGAATTATGTGGAGCGCCCATTTTCAGGATGCCTGTTCTGCTTTTGGAATGGAACAGGCATTAATGACTATGCTTTTGAATCCCGAAATGTTTCAGGCTGTAATCGACCGAATTACTGTATTTTATCTGAAAGCAAACGAAATTTTTTATGAATCAACCAAAGGATTTCTCGATGTGGTTTTGATTGGGTGCCGGACCACAACTGGGGCGGTTCGGGAATGATTGGACTTCAGGAAATGCTGTTGCAAACCAACGGAGACACTATTTATTTTTTCCCGGCATGGCCGCAGGATTGGGATGTCCATTTTAAATTGCATGCGCCCAAGAACACCTGGGTGGAAGCTGACCTGAAAAACGGGAAAGTAAAAATCATTCAGGTTGAACCTGAATTCCGCAAGAAAGATATTGAAATAATGAAGAACCCCGCCGCACACCTGTCCTGTCGTACGGTGCCAGGGAGCAGCGGGGTATCTTTCACTTGCACAGTGCGCAAGCACAGTGTAACGGAAAAAGCTTCATGGTGACTTCGCCCCAAACCCCCGCTTGCCATTCATCACCGCCGCAAGCGGCGCGTAATTCTGGCTTTTTCCGCATAAACGCGAAGCAATAGCACTTAGGCTGTGGCCAGAAAGGATGAGATAAGTATGGTTTTAAAAGATAATATTGGTCAATTAGAAGAAATCGCACGGCTTATCAGGATCGATATAGTTACAATGATCCATAAGGCCGGTGACGGTCACCCCGGACCGGCACTCTCGGCAACGGATTTGATAACCGCCCTGTATTTCCACATCATGAATGTCAATCCGAAGAATCCCGGCTGGGAAGATCGGGACCGGTTTATTCTGTCTAAAGGTCATGGCTGCCCGGCCCTATACGCGGCTCTAGCCCGCAAGGGATATTTTTCGCGTTCCGAGCTGGTTGGCCTTCGCTCACTGGAATCTTTCCTCCAGGGACATCCCGATATGAATAAGACTCCCGGAATCGATTCGACCTCCGGCTCACTCGGTAACGGTGTGTCAATCGGATTGGGGATGACTTTGGCCGGCAGATATTTAGGCAAAGATTACTTCACATACGTAGTCACCGGGGATGGCGAAATTGAGGAAGGCATCGTCTGGGAAGCGGCCATGGCGGCGAAAAAATACAAGACTGGAAAATTGATTGTATTTGTTGATAACAACGGTATCCAGAGCGGTGGCTCTGTCGAAAATGTCAGCGGCCTAAACCCCATCCTGCCGAAATGGGAGGCCTTTGGCTGGCACTGTCAGGAGATCGACGGTCATAATTTTGCCGACATCCTCCAGGCTACAGAAAAAGCCAAAGCAAATACAGAGCAGCCTTCGCTTATCCTGGCTCATACCATTAAAGGCCAGGGAGTCCCTTTTATGATCGGAGACAATTCCTGGCATAAACGAGTGCCGACAAAAGAACAATACGAAGAGGCCATGCGTGCCTTAGGAGGTGAAATATTATGAGTATGCTTGGAAATACTCGCATCGCCTTTATTGAAAGCATGGCCGAAATCGTCGAACAGGATTCCAGAGCCGTTTTGGTTTGCGCCGATTCTGTTTTGGTCATCAAGGGTAAACCCTTTACCGAGAAATATCCGGATAAATTTTTTGATTTCGGCATCGCCGAACAAAACGCTGTTGCCTGTGCTGCTGGAATGGCGACTTGCGGCCTGGTGCCTTTTTTTGCAACATATGCCGGTTTTATTACGATGCGTGCCTGTGAGCAGGTGCGGACCTTTGTTGCCTACCCTGGCCTGAATGTGAAACTTATCGGGGCGAACGGCGGGATTTCCGCCGGTGAAAGAGAAGGTGTCACTCATCAGTTTTTCGAGGATATTGGCATTATGCGAACCATCCCCGGAATTACGGTTGTGGTTCCCGCCGATGAGGAGCAGGTCCGCCAGGCTACAAAAGCCATCCACAGGGTTCAGGGGCCGGCGTATATGAGAATCGGCAGCGGACGAGACCCTATCGTAGATTGTGATATCCCCTTCGAGCTTGGTAAAGTCAGAATCCTTAAAGAGTATGGGCGTGATATCGCGATCTTCGCCAACGGTTTCGTTATCAATCGAGCGCTGAAGGCAGCAGATGTTTTAAAGTCTGAAGGTGTTGATGCCATTGTTGTGGATGTCCACACATTGAAACCTCTTGATGAAACGGCCATTGTCGAAATATTGAAAAAAACCGGAGCTGCTGTTACTGTCGAAGACCACAATATTATCGGCGGTCTTGGAAGCGCCATTGCCGAGTTGAGCGCCGAGAAACTGCCGTGTCCAGTCATGAGGATTGGCCTTCGAGATGTCTATCCGCGTTCGGGTCTACCGGAGCCTTTGCTGGATTATTATAAAATGTCCGTAACGGATATTGTCGAAGCGGCGAAAAAAGCACTGAAGTTATAATTCACGAGACTGAATCATGAAACCTAAAATTTCTAAGAATGTTGCTACCTTCAAGAACACCAAGTCACCCGTCCGTGAGATCATGGACCTGGCCAATCCGCAGTTCTTTAAGCAAGCTGGTCTCAATCCTGACGAGGTGATCTCGTTTTCCGGTGGCTGGGTCAACCATGAGGCTCCGGACGAGATGCGTGACGCCTATGCCCAGATCATTGATGACGCCCAGCGGTTTCATGCCAGTGGAGCCTATCCTCCCACCATTGGCATGCTGGAATGTCGCCGCGCGATCGTGGATTTCGAAAAGCACCTTTACGGTCAAGAGATGGAATTAGGACCAGAAAATATTGCAATTGGGTGTAACTCATCCCAGATCACCTTTAATTTGATGCATATCCTGCTGGATCCCGGCGATACGATACTGCTCCCGGATCCAGCTTACTGTAACTACCCTTCACAGGTCTCATCCTTGGAAGGTGTGAAGATCGCTCGTTTTCCAGTGTTGGATACGCATGATTGGCGTTATGTAGCTGATGAGAGGCAGGATGAATTCGCTACATTTATCCGCCAGGAAAAACCGAAGGTTATCCTCTTATGTGCTCCCGACAATCCAACCTCACAGATCCCTTCCACGGCCTTTGTCAAAACCGTTTTGGAAGCCGCCCAGGAGACAGGCAGTTTTCTGGTGATTGACTTTGCCTACAAAGCATTGGTCTGGGGGGGAAAACCGGATTATTTTTCCTGGGGACCCAACGACAACTATCTCTCCATCTATTCTAACTCTAAATGGTGTCGCGGTCTGGGCCGGAGACTCGGCTGGGTGGAAGCCCCTGTGGAAATCGTAGAGGCGCTGGAGGCGGTACAGGGATCGAGTATTCTCTGCCCAGACACCCTCCATCAAATGGCGCTGACAGACTATATTTCCCGTGGGATTGCCAATGACAGCATCAAGCCCTATATTCGCCATACTGCCGAACTCTATCAAACCGCGGCCCAAAGAACGGTTCAAGCTATCAAAACCATTTTGAAGATGCCTTGCCTGGTTCCGCAGGGCGGGCTATATACTGTCATGCGAACGGATGTCGAAGGTTCAGCTTTCACCCGTGATGTTCTGGAGAATACCGGTGTGATTGTGGTTCCGGGTTGGGGATTTGGCGAGACTCTCCAACAGGCCGTGCGTCTGTCCTACGGCCCGCTTGTACACGATCTTGATAAGATTGATGAGGCGATGCAGCGGATGGCTAAGTATCTTCGGCGGTAAGTGTGTCAAGGCAGTTAGGCTGGTGATGATGCCTATTTTGACGCTTTACAGAAAGGAAAATTAATATGACAAAAAAATTAGGATTAATCCACACATCGGCAACTTTAGTGCCGATATTTCAGGCCTTGACAGATAAATATCTTGCTGGCAAGGATATAAAGGTTTTCAATATTTCGGATGACAGCCTGATTAAAAACACCATTGAACGGGGCGCATTAACTTCAGATACATCCCGCAGGGTTGTAAATTATGTGGCTTCAGCGGAAGAAGCAGGCGCGGATTTTATTTTGGTAACCTGTTCATCGATTGGTCCGGCCGTGGAAACTGCTGCAACGCTGGTTGACGTGCCTGTTCTACGGGTTGACCAACCGATGGCGGATAAAGCTGTTCAAATGGGCAGCAAAATCGGCGTTGTGGCAACCTTATCAACAACGCTTGAACCTACCAGTGATTTGGTGCGTCGAAGGGCGATTCTTGCCGGAAAGGAAATTGAATTGACATCCAGATTATGTGAGGGTGCTTTTGATGCTCTGATGAGTGGAAAACCTGAGTTGCATGATGAATCGGTCGCTTCAGCACTCAAAGAATTGTCTCAACAAGTGGATGTGATTCTACTAGCCCAGGCATCCATGGCCCGTGTAGTAAACCAGCTCGCAGATGAAGATAAAAAGGTGCCGATTCTAACAAGTCCTGAACTGGCAGTGCAACACCTGGCGGATATCTTATGATGACAGAAAAAATCCAACCAGGACGGGGGCTGATGAACACGACTTCAAGCCCGTATGTGAAGCTCCACAGTGTCGACATGAGCGATGTGCAGTGGACTCAGGGATTCTAGGCTGCAAAGTTCGACCAGTGCGCCAGGGTCATGGTCCCCAATATTTGGCAGCTACTGAGCAGTACCGAGATCAGCTTCGCTTATCAAAACTTCCTGATCGCCACCGGGCGGGCTGAAGGACACCACCGCGGACCCAAGTGGAACGATGGGGATTTCTACAAGTGGCTCGAGGCCGCCGCCTACGTCTATGGCATGACCAAAGACGAAACGCTCGACCACTTAATGGATGAGATCATCGAGGTCATCGGCGAATCGCAACGCTAGGACGGCTACATCCACACACCGGTCATCATTGAACAACGCCAAGGGATTGAGCAGGCCCGCGAGTTCACCGAGCGCGTGGATTTCGAGACTTACAACCTCGGGCATCTGATGACGACCGCCTGCGTCCACTTCCGAGCTACCGGCAAGACGACTCTACTCGATGTCGCCCGCAAGGCCACGGATTATCCCTGGGAAAAGTGGACCGTCTTCCTGCATCCCGAGCAAAAACGCACCGTCCAGGCTGAGTTTAACGGCCCGGCGCGCGTCTCCGGTTCAGCGGGCACGGGCAAAACGGTGGTGGCGCTGCACCGCGCCGTCTTCCTGGCGCGTGACAACCCCGGCGCCCGGATCTTGCTCTCCACATTTTCCGAGGCCCTGGCCAATCTGCTGCGCGCCAAGCTGCGCGTGCTCATTGGCGAACAACCCCGCCTCGCCGAGCAAATCGAAATCTATCCCATGACCGCCATCTGCAAGCGGTTATACCGCCTGAATATCGGCCTGGCTAAGATCGCCTCACCAGCGCAGATTGACGAACTGCTCTCAGAAGCCGCCGCTGAAATCGACGATCACGCCTTTAGCCTCAAATTCTTGCGCGCTGAATGGGGGCAGGTCGTCGATGCCTGGCAATTGGATAGCTGGGAAGCTTACCGGGATGTATTGCGCCTGGGTCGCAAAACCCGCTTGCCGGAGAGCCGCCGTGTGGTGCTTTGGTCGATTTTCGAGCGCCTGCGAGCAGGTATTGATGAGCGTGGGTTGGTGCCCTATGCGGGCATGTTCAGCCAGTTAGCCGCCCACTATCGGGATAGTAAGGGAGCGCCGTTCGATTCTATCGTCGTTGACGAGTCACAGGATATCAGTATCGCCCAACTGCGATTCCTGGCCGCCCTGGGCGGCGCCAAGCCCAACGCCCTGTTCTTCGCCGGCGATCTGGGCCAGCGAATCTTCCAGCAGCCTTTCTCATGGTTGGCGTTGGGGGTCGATATCCGCGGCCGCTCGCGCACCCTGCGCATCAATTACCGCACCACGCACCAGATCCGCACCCAGGCCGACCGTTTGCTTGGCCCCGAAATCTCCGATGTCGATGGCATTACCGAAAAGCGCAGCGCCACCATCTCGATCTTCAACGGCCCCATGCCGGGCATCTTTGTCTTTGACACAGTTCAAGAGGAAAACGAAGCGGTAGGCCAATGGCTGGCGAAACATATCCACTCCGGTGTATTGCCGGACGAAATTGGCGTTTTTGTGCGCTCCGCCTCCGAACTACCCCGCGCCAGGGCCGCTCTCGAGGGGGCTGGATTGCCATACAGAGTGCTCGATGAAAACGTAGAAACAACCGGCGAAAGCATCTCGCTCAGCACCATGCATTTCGCCAAGGGTCTGGAGTTCCGCGCCGTGGTTGTGATGGCCTGCGACGATGAAGTCATCCCCCTGATGGAGCGCATCGAAAAGGTGACCGACACATCCGACCTGGAAGAAGTCTACAATACCGAACGGCACCTCCTCTACGTCGCCTGCACCCGTGCTCGGGAGCATTTGCTGATCACGAGTGTGACCCCGGCATCCGAATTTTTGGATGATTTGAGGATGTGAGTCTCAGATATGGAAATAAAACAATTGCAATAGACCTCATCGAGGTGACTCGAACCGCCTTCCCCATGATTTTGATGGATTTCATCGATGGGGGTATTTAGTCACGAGGAATTTACCTGTTCTGAATGATACTTTTGACATCTGGAATCGTCAAGTAATGCTCGCGTTACCAATCCTTTTTTTGTTTAAATACCCAGTTAAGGCAGAATATCCGATCGCCATTAATTTACCTAGGGTTAAGTTTTAACGGAGGTCTTTTTTTTTAGAACCTTCGGCAGGACTTTAGTTTCCTTCATCACTTCTCCCGCACCACGCCCGGCATGTTGTAGCTGCCGTCGATCAGGGGTGTATAGGGGCCGTAAAGCGGGAAGCGAAGCGGAAGCCATCCTTTGGGGTGTGTAGCCAGTTTTGGTGCTGATTCGGGTCAGCTGGCTCGCCATGCTGGGAGTAGATCACCATCTTGCCGTCCTCGGTGTACAGCTTGCCGCGCGCGAGCATATAGATGTTGAGCGCATAGCGGTCGATGGGGTTGTCGTGGAAATATCCCTCGGTATCATAGAGCGGCATTTCCCAGAACCTGGTCACTGTAGGCATGTCGTTCAGGTCGAAGTAAATCGCGTCGCGATGCTCACCCGAGAGCGTCCGCCGGTCTGACTATCCTCCTCAGACCCGATGCCATTTGGGTGGGTCCCAGCGTCCCACGGTCACCGCCTGCTTCGGCCCATACAGGCGCATGATCGGGATAAAGCCGCCGGAAGGCGGGGTGGGTAGCCAGTTGCTCTCCTTATCCTTGCCTGGCGACTCACGCTGAACATAAAGCGTCAGGGAGTCATCCTCGTTGAACGCCAGCTCGTCACGGTCGCCAATAGCGTAACGGTCGATCGGGTTCGCGACCTGGAACATCTGGCTGTCATACATGGTCAGCGACCAGAATCCATTGACCGGAGGCAGTTCGTTCTTGGGGAAGCGGAGCACATAGTTGTTCGTGCTGTCGAGCGGCTGTCCTGTGTCGTCGACGATCCCAACCGGATACAAGGCATCCTCAGGGAAATTCGCCCCGATCGCCCACCAGGCGACAGTCGCGCGCACGAGGTAGGCCGTACCCCAGTTGCCGAGTGGATGGAGATCGAAGCGCCACCCGTTGCGGATGCGGCCAGCCTTCGTCCAGAAATCGTCGATCCGCTTCTGCCCGAGCTGGACCGCGCTGGTCAAGGCTTCGCGACTCTGGATCGGCAGCGTATCGAACTCGATTGGCTGCGATGCCACGAGTCCCAGGCGTGCCATTCGATGCAGCATCGGGTAGTCAAAGTAGTGCGGCGGATTGGCCTGCCAGAGCTTGCCAAACAGGTTCCAGAACGTGGCCGCGCCCATGGCGCGCACTTGCTGGGCGGGAGCGATGTTCATGACGATGTTCGGGTCGACTGTGCCTGCGGGGGGAGTGTACGGCTCGCCCCAACGGCTGAGCGGCGCGGCTAGCAATTGGTCCTGGAATGCGTTGACATCGGGAATGGTCTCGCGGCTTGCCCTCGTGCGACCTGGCAACCAGCCAAAGCAGGTAGGCGATTGGATTTTCTCGACCCCCTCTGGGAGCGTTCCACACCATCCTGGAGCGACGAGCGCGAAGGTGATTGTTCTCGACCCCGTGGTGCGCGTCCCAGGCGAAGCGAACACATCCGTCCAGGCGTCGAGTATGGGCATCAGGTAGTAGTACCCCGTAGACTCGGGCAGGCTGATCACAAGAGGCTCATCCGACACGTCGTACCAAAGGAAAGAGTAGAGCGTGTCGAAGTTCGGGCCGACGACTTCCCGAACGGAGGCGTCCGGGAAGTTGCGCAGATGATAGAACTGGTTCATCGGGCCGCGCATCTGCTTGCCATCAGAAACCTCCTGGTTGGTAAGCACCCGACGGTGAACCTCCATCTGTACCATTGCCGAGGCGTAAACGTACGCATCAACTGCGATTTCCGTAGCCTCCTCATTCGTCAAGGGATACGCATTTGACATCACCTTGCCTTTTGAACTCATGGTATTTTGATCTCCTTTAGAAAGTTTTCCATTGAGCATTTCCAATTGATTCACTTGACCGGCGCCGGAGTCCAGGCATCATTAAGTGCCACCTGCTCGGGTCATTGGATGCGGATATTGCCTCTCTAATAATTAATCAACTCGTACCGGTTGCGGCATGGAGTACGAACCATCGATCAGCGGCGCTTTGGGGCCATAGAAGCGAGCCACCAGACGAAAATCTCCTTCTGGTGCAGGCAGCCAATTTTTGGCCTGGTTGGGGTGGGTTGGCCGTTCACGCTGCAGGTAGAAGGTAAGTTTGCCCTGATCGTCTATGTAAAACTCACCGCGTTCGTGCATAAAGCTGTTGACGGTGTAGCGGTCAATTTCATTATGGACAAAGTAACCCTCTTTATCGTAAATGGGGATAGACCAGAACTCGGTGCAGAGCGGCAGGTTACTGGTATCAAAGATTAAGGTGTAGCGGGAACCGCCATTGAGTTGTACCCCATCTGCATCCACAAAGCAAAATCCACCAATATGTGATTTGGCTTCCGGTCCTGCCCAACCGGCATCCGCGATCGCGGCACGCGTCAGATAGTCGGTGCCAAAATTGCCCATATCCTTTGTCACCATCCAGCCATTCATTGGCAGCATCCCTTCCCGAACAGCCGTTTTGACCTTTTGTTTGCCTTGCTCAAAACCAGCTTCCAACGCCGCTCTGGTTTCCTGATCCAGGGTAGCGGGGTCAAACCGAGAGCCCTCCGCCAATCCGATCTTGGCTAATCTGGCCAGTGTCTCTGCTTCTTTTAGCGAGTCGGTACGCTTGGTCATGGTCGGATCGTTGAGTGTCAGGCTCAAAAGCTGGAAGTAATCCATCGCGGTTTGCACTTCAACCATGGCCTGGACCAGTTGAGGCATGCGGGTAAAAACTTCGTATTTACCCTTGACTTTTGGCCTTTGCATGGCAGGCACACCCTGATGTCCGTTTTCCAGCCATTGGATAAGAGGTGTGGCGATAATCTGATCCTGATAGCCATTCACCACCTTCACCTCAGCCTCGGCGTAGCTTTTCAGGGCAACTCGGGCGATCATAAACCCGGCTGCCGATGGCGCTTTGACAATTTGGGTCCCTGCAAACTCAGCCGGGACTCGCCCCGGCCAGTTTGGCCCTACCAGGATAAACGTCTGAGGCTCTTTGCCTGTGAACTGATTGCCGGCGTAGAAATAATAATCGCCGTACTGGTCCATGGCTTGGAAGGAGTAGTAACGGTCGGTGATTCCCGGTAGTTCAACCACTAGTGGTTCCTCCGAAAGATCCAGAAAGCCCGCACTATATAAGGTGGTGGCATTCGGGGTAACGACCGCCCGGTCATCCGGTCCTGCCGGCTTGTAGCTTGAGGTCAGGCAGTTGACGCCTGCGAATACAGGCGCCACCTCCAATTGTGTGAAAGTGAAGCGGGTTTCATAAAACACAGCCTGTTGTAAACCATAAATGTAGGCTTCTTCTGCGATTTGTTGTGCTTCTTGGGGGGTGAGTTCAGTCATTTTTAATCCTAGTTTCTTTATCTGGGCTGACGGCTGCGGGACTATCTTAAGATTCAATTCCTTGTTGGATTATATTGTAATTGATTCTGTCTAAATTTATAGACCTAAGAGAATTCGAACTACCAATTTCTACAAGGTTAAGATATCCATTCCCAATTCCTTTTGTTTTTCACGATTTTTGAATAGCATAGATGATAGAAGCCGTTCTAGATTATTAATGGAAAGGCTTTTTGAAACTTGTACCCCAACGGGGATTCAAATACAAACCTAGTGATTCTGAAGGAAATAAATTTGATGGCTAGAAACCGGACTCGAACCGAAATCAGTTGATTTTCAATCGATTGAACCAATTTCGGTCTCCAATTGATCCAACTTCTCCCTTTGATCGAAGCGCAATGAAGCCAAAAACTGCTCGACAGGCAGGTCAAGCAGCTCCTTTTCGAATAATGGGCGGAATGGGACCTGACTCGAACCCGAAAATAAATAATGGATACATTTAACCCCTGGGTATGCAGTTACTAAGGAATCCTAATAATAAAGGCAGTGTTAACCTGCTAGCCCACCCCCATCAACTACCAGAGTTGAGCCGGTTACATATGAAGCGGCGTCGCTGCAAAGGTAGAGCGCTGCCTGGGCTATATCTTGTGGAGACCCGATGCGCTGTAACGGTCGGTCGGCGGCATCATCCAGGAAGGTTTTTTCATTTTCCCCAAGCTGGCGCGCCTCGATGCGCAGCATGGGTGTATCCGTATCGCCGGGGCAGATGCAGTTCACGCGGATATTTTGGGCGCCGTGATCTAGTGCCATTGCCCTGGTCAAGTTCACCACCGCCGCTTTTGACGCGCAGTACGAGACCGCATCACGACCTCCGACCAATCCCCAACCGGATGAGGTATTTAGAATCACACCACCACCAGCTTGGACCATGTGAGGGATTGTGTACTTGCTCATCAGGAAGATGGATTTGACATTCACCGCCATCACACGCTCCCATTGCTCTTCAGTTGTATCTATCACGGACGCCCGCCGGACGATGCCGGCGTTGTTGAATAGTATATCCACTCCGCCGAATGAATTGATCGTTTTTTGGACTGTTCTTTGACAATCTTCGGCTTTTGTAACATCACAATGCACGTAAATTCCTTCTCCGCCAACTGCATGTATTTCTTGAACGATAGACTCGCCGCGCGGATCATCGATGTCGGCAATCATAACTGCTGCACCAGCGCGTGCGAAAAGAAGAGCAGCAGCGCACCCAATTCCTGAAGCGCCGCCGGTGATAATCGCTTTTTTACCCACCAGTTCATCCATGATATTCACCTCTTACTATGAGCCTGATCCCCAATCGTGGGGATATAAAAACCGGTCAGATCGATACACGATACATGCTGCTTTCGCCGCGCCCGGTTACCACGCGTACATAACCTGTAAGCATTATATCGACTTCTGGATCACCGGTGTCTACAAGCAGTGGTTGACCGGTCAGTGATTCAATTTTTTCTGCCGTGCTGATGACCATTATGTTATCTACCCCCACCCTTCTGATCACTTTGGGGCTTATCTGTTGGTTTCCACGACCAAACAGGAAGCCCTGACCGCCAATTGGAGAGATGATGATCTTTGCCTCCCATTTGTCCAGCAGTTCGATCAGTTGGCTTTCATTAACGTCAACTGCCAGCAGCTTACGATTTTTAATGACGTCCACTCCAAGAAGGGTCTTCTGCAGCCCTAATATCGAATTAATCGCCCGGATTGTGGTCCCGGGTGCGACGATGTAGAGAAGGTCGTTCCGCATATTCCGCACGACCTGGTATGCGATTTCCATTAGTGCGGCTGGCTCTTCAGGGCGGCTGGCGGTTTTTACACTCTGCAGCTGTCTTTTTATGTACGGAACGTCCAGATAACCATAGAGCTTTGAAGATAGAATCCCATCCCGTAGAGAGCTTTCATCGATATCCATGACCTCAGCTTCGCGAGTGGAAACATCAGTCGTATTCAAAAATTGAGCTGCAATTTCACCCGCGTTTAATGGATTAGTGGCGAATACTGCAGAGTGAATCTTTACACCAGACGGGATACCGAGGGTGGGCAGATCTTGTCCTATCGCATCGTAGATATCTCTGGCTGTACCGTCCCCGCCAGCGAAGAGTAGAAGCTTAACATTCATTTGTAGCATTTGCCTGGCGGCTTGCATCGTGTCCTGCGCCGTAGTTTGTCCGGGTTTGATTGAGCCGATGACAGAAGTATTAATATTACATTCATTGGCGGCATCTGCCCCCATTTCGCCCGTATAAGTAATGATTTCGATAGCATCCTTCAATGGCAATAACCTTTGAATTGCGAGCACTGCACGGTTATGAGATTCTGGCACAGCGCCCAGAGCGAGGGCTTTACGATGAATTTCAAGCCCGTCGCTGCCCTTAAGTCCAACCCGACCCCCAATACCGGCGATTGGATTGACGATCAAACCCAGCTTTTTCTTGATCATTTTATTCTATGGATGTAAAAACCTTATTCACCGGTCGCTGGCTGCCCCATTTTCCTGCGATAAGCCCTCCAGGTCACTGCCCATCTCTCTGGATCATCCAGGGGAGCATGATCGATTGTATGGATAGTGCTGTTATGGGGAGCGGTCTTCACCAATTCGGGGTTAGTGTAAGCTTCTCCAGCGACAAGTTCCATAATGGCAGCGTATTCATCGAGTTCCTCTCTTGTGTAAGACTCGGTCGGTTCGAGGGTGCATGGTTCCGGAACGATGTATGGGTGGTGGCTGGTCCAGTAGTGTAAGCCGAAATCTATTGCGCGCAGACCAATCTGCTCAGAAGATACTCCGGTATCCGCCGCCAGCTCTTCCCAACTGTAGCGCACCTGCTCGATTCGGCGCTTTCCTCTGGCGTATGGTGCGCTCACACCGCGTATCTGGAGCATCTTGTTCATCAGATAGTTGTTATTCAATACAGCAATTTCTGCGACCTCCCTCAATCCCTGAGCGCCGAGGCACATAACCCATGCATACGCCTTAAGGATCACGGAGGAGTTCCCATAAAATGGACCGATCTTTCCAATGCTGTCCGGACGGTCATAGTCAAAATAGTAGTTTTCACCATCGAAGTCAACCACTGGAACCGGAAGGAATTTTTGGAGCTCATTGGTCACCCCGCATGCGCCGCTGCCCGGTCCTCCGCAGCCGTGAGGTGTCGAGAAAGTTTTATGCAGGTTAAAGTGGCACAGGTCAAAACCGGCTTCTTTGGCTCTGGTAATGCCCAGGACGCCGTTGGCGTTTGCCTGGTCATAAGAACACAGCCCTCCAGCGTTGTGGACGACTTTCACAAACTCTTCGATTTTAGGGTTGAAGATGCCAGTATCTTCGGGGTTTGTGATCATCAACCCGGTTGTGCGTTCACTCACTGCAGCCTTGAGCGCGTCCAGGTCGGGGTAGCCGTCGTCGTCTGGATAAAGCGTTATGATCTTAAACCCGGCGGTCCTGGCGCAGGCTGCGTTGGAAGGATGCGAGAAAATTGTGGTGATGATTTCATCCCGCTGTTTGTCTTCTGCGCGGGTGCGGTGATAGGCGCGCATGATCGATACGTTGGTATAGATCGCGGCGGAGCCGGCGCTGGGCTGCAGCGAAAAGCGATCCATCCCAGATATCTCTTTAAGGAACTGCTCGAATTTATACATCAGCTCCAGTATTCCCTGCACTGTATCCTCGTCCTGCATTGGATGTAAAGCGGTCATTTTGGAGGACCGGCTGAGCAAATCGTTTATCTTGGGACTGTATTTCATCGTGCAGGTCCCTTGACCGACATCAATGTTGAAATCTGTACCCAGGTTTTCCTGGGAGAGCCTCACATAATGTCTGAGCACCTGGGGCTGTGAAATCTCTGGCAGCGCGGGAGGCTCCACTCTGCGGATTTTTTCCGGCAGTGCAGCAGCGACATCGCCAACTTTTTCGTGTATCTCAACCTCCGTTTCGGGCACTAAAATGCCTCGTTGTCCTGGCGTGCTTAATTCGAAGATAATGGATTCGTCCCACTTTGCCTGGTGGAACCTTCTTGCTTTCGGTCGACCGTTTGCGTATCTTTGTTTGGTTATGTCTGGGTTCATTTTGTGATGACCTCCTTGAGGGCTTTAACCAGGCGGTCTATGGCGGTTTTGGTGTGAACTTCTGTAACGCAGTAAAGCGCGCTCTGACCGAGTTCAGGGAATTGTGATGATAAATCTGTGCCTCCAAAGATTTCGTATTCCAATAATGCCCGATTTATATCCATGACGTTTTTACCGGTTTGGTCAAAGTTGACCACAAATTCATGGAAGTGATGGGAAGTAAAAAGCGGTGCTTTTATGCCTTGGATCTCATTGAGCTCCAACATGGCGTATTTTGCTCTCGACATCATCGTTTCACCGATTTCCTGCATTCCTTTTGGTCCCATCAGAGCCAGGTAGACCCCAGCGGTAATTCCCCACAATGCAGCGGCGGTTCCAACCCATTCCTTTCCTTTCTCCCGCACCGCGAAGGAGGTCCGCTCGTAAGCGACATCCCCGAAGCCATATTCTCCCTCAACGGCGGTTGGTGCGATCCCGAACAATCGCGAGGGATATTCCATGACGTATTTCTCTTCGTCTCGCGTAGCGATAAAGCCGGCATGTCCACCACCGAACTGCATGTGAATTCCCAGCGGTTGTATGTCCCCACACACGATGTCCGCGCCGTATTCAACCGGCGGTTTTAGAACCCCCAGAGTGATCGGGTTTACGGCAACCACACTGATGGCTCCCTGGTCATGGGCTATGGTTGATATTTCATCTCCCTGGATTTCGATAACCCCCAGGTAGTTGGGATTTTCGAAATAGACCGCAGCGGAGTTTGTAGATATTCTGTTTCGCAGGGCAGCGAGGTCTAACTGTCCAGTTGCGGGGTCGTAATCGATAAGCTTTAATTCTAAATCGTGTCCACAGTAATCTTTGATCTTTGACAGTTTGGCCGGATTTATCTGGCGGGAGATGTGCACTTCTCCCCGTCCGTTAATGCGGGACGCCATGCGGATTGCAGTTGCGGCAGCCTGGAAGCCATCATAGGTTGGTATGTTTACTACATCCATATTCAAGAGTTCACCCATCATGCTGGCGTATTCGAATAGGGCTTGAAACCTGCCGTGGTCGTCGTAAGGTTCACCAGCGTAAGCCGTGAGGAACTCGCCTCTCTGGTTGATCTCGTCGCAGACCGCTGGCACATGGTGCTGGTAGCATCCCGCTCCCAGGAAGCTGGTGTATTCACCAGCAGTCCTGTTCTTTGACAGTATGGTTTCGACGTGGGTCTTCAGTTCGTGCTCCGGGTGGAATGGTTTTGGTAAATTCATCTTGCCTTTCAACCGCAGATTATCCGGAATATCTGCGTAGAACTCTTCTATGCTTTCTGCTCCAATAGCCCTGAGCATTTGTTTTTTGGTCTCGGGCACAGAGTTCGGGATGTACGGATAGATCAATGGTGTTTTATTCATATTTTTTCCCTAATACTGGATGTTATTTGGATGCATGTCAGTCGGCAATTGGTGTGGTTTCCAGGTGTGTGGTTTCGGAATAGGTTGGGCTGAAAGCGCGCATCAATACGAAACCGACGATTCCAGCGACCAGGGATGCGATCAGGATACCTAATTTCGCTTGCGACAACAGTAAAGGACTATCGAAGGCGGCGCTGGCGATAAAAAGCGCCATTGTAAAGCCAACGCCCGCCAGCCAGCTTGCGCAGAAGACCTGCAACCAGCTGATGTTAGCCGGTAGGTCTGCCAGACGTGATTTAACTGCTATCCACGAGAAAAGTGTGATGCCAAGAGGTTTACCGAATACCAATCCGAGGATAATACCCCAACTGATTGGGCTGATAAGGCTACCGGTAAATTCCAAGGTGACCCCCGCATTTACAAACGCAAACAAGGGCAGGACTAAGTAAGTCGTCCATGGGAGCAAATCATGCTCCATCCTCTGGGCGGGTGACTGCATTCGATCGGCGACCGTATCAAGGGCTTGGGCGGCCACTTGTTGTCGCTCTTCAGGTGGAATCTGCCCCTTTAGGGGTTTGTCAAATTCGTTCATAACAGCCACGCATTGGGCGAGCAGTGCCTGAGTGTTGGGCGGGGTACGAGTTGGGATTGTCAGCGCCAGCAACACGCCGGCAATAGTTGCGTGAATACCTGATCCTAGAAAGGCTGCCCATAATCCAATCCCCAGCAAGGCATAAGGCAGAGGTGAATAAACACGCGACCGGTTGAGAACAATCAGTGCGATAAAAATCAGTGCTGCTATAAGGAGGTATATCCAACTTATTTCTGACGTGTAGAACAGTGCAATCACCAGAACTGCACCCAGGTCGTCTGCGATTGCCAGAGCGGTGAAGAATATTTTTAGAGAGAGGGGCACACGTGAGCCCAGCAAAGCCATGATCCCAAGTGTAAAGGCGATGTCGGTAGCCATTGGTATCCCCCACCCCGGCATCCCGGGTTTACCGGCATTGAGCAGCAAATAGAAACCGGCTGGGACCAGCATTCCGCCGATGGCTGCCATGATCGGTAGCATTGCTCGTTTGAGATTTGCCAGTTCTCCAGTTGTAAGCTCGCGCTTGATTTCTAGTCCGACCACGAAAAAAAAGATCACCATAAGCCCGTCGTTAACCCATTCCAGAAGATGGTGAGTAAATGAAAAATCTCCAAAAGTTATCCCAAAATCGGTCGCCCAGAGTTGGTGGTAGTATTCCGCCCAGTGGGAATTTGCCCACAACAAAGCTAAAATTGCGCAGATGAGCAGGATAATGCCGCCTGAGGCTTCAATGCGGGCGAACTCCTGGAAAATCATGCTCACCTGTACACCCAGGGGTTTCTCGATCGCTTCGATGAGTGATTCTAAATCCCATGCCCCTTCGTAGCGCTCACCGTTTATGAAAAACGTGGGGGTTCCGTTGACACCGCTTTGGATCCCGCTTTTGAAATCCTCGCTTACATGTTCAGTATATACACCTTCCTTAAGTTCGCGTTCGAAAAGCTCGACATCTAAACCGATTTCAGCAGCATATTGGATGAGGTGGGATTCATCCAGCTCGCCCTGATGATCGAACAGGGCTTCCTGCATTTCCCAGAATTTTCCCTGGGCTGCTGCGGCTTCGTTAGCTTGGGCAGCAAGCTGGGCATAAGGATGGATCGAGCTTATCGGAAAGTGGCGATATACATAGCGCAGGCGGCTTCCCACCTGTTCTCGTAGGGCTTTGATTATAGGATTTACCTTACGGCAGTGGATGCACTCCAGGTCACCGTATTCAACCAGGGTGACCGGCGCGGTGTCAGGTCCAATAGTGTGGTCACGATCCCCAACGGGCAGGCTCAGCTTCGTGGTTGTGTGGATAGCCATGTAAGACCTCCTCTTTTGAAGTGTATCTTTCTTGCAAATAAATCATTATGGATCCGATAAAATTGTACCCCCATCCAAAAAAAATGGTATAAACTCGAAACGTTTGCCTTTGATCTCCCGTTGTCTATTGCACCTGATTGCATTCTGATGTATCATATAGGTTACAGGGTCAGAATATTTTTTGATAAGCTGCCCCAACAGCCATATTGGTGCTGTATTCGTCTGATCACATCAAAGAATAATTCTTACATTCTTATAGATGCATGGGTAAGGGATCATTCTTCCTTATCTACAATTGAATCTGGTAAATCGATGTTTGCCAAACGATTAGATGTCGACCCTGAAATCGATCCCTCAAAATTGAGTGGAGATGCGAATAATGATATGCGCTGGGGGAAACGCGGCCTGGTCTCACTCGATATGGTTGAGGGTGCCCTAAAAGTGGTTGCGCTGATAAAATTAAACTAAAGGAGGTGTGAGAAAAAACCAAGTTATTTATTGACCCGTTGATAAACAGTTATTAGACTAATAGACTTAGTATTGGAGGAATAATATGAACCGTGTGGTTGTTAAATCCTTTAGTATTTTAATGTTGCTGACCTTAGTTATGGCAGCCTGCGCACAACCAACCCCCGAAGTTGTAATAGAAGAAGTTGTGGTCACCCAGGTAGTCGAGAAAGAGGTAGTTGTCACCGAAGTTGTCGAGGTTGAAAAGGTCGTGACACCGACCACCGAACTTGGGAGGCAGACTCTGATCGTCGCTATGGCAGCAGCTCCTGTGTCATTAGACCCTGCCGATTATAGCCATCGCGAGACGGAGACGGTGCTCCGTAATATGTTTGATGGTTTAGCGACAAGGGATACACGCAGCGGGGTACACATGCAGATAGCAGATGAGATGAATTGGCTGGATGATGTCACCCTTGAAGTTAAATTGCATCAGGGTGTTAAGTTCCATGACGGGACAGAGATGACCGCCAAAGACGTGGTCTATACGTACGAACGCATCATCACCGAAAATGCGATCGAATTTCCTGAGCCGCACTCATCTCCGCGAAAAGGTTTCGTAGCGTTGTTAGAATCCATCGAGGAAGTCGACGATTATACGGTGTTGATGCACTTCAGTGGACCGTGGCCCCCATTTATGCAGATGATCGTTCATAACCAGATTGTTCCTAAAAGCTATCTGGAAGAATTGGGAACGGAAGGTTTTATCGGGTCTCCGATGGGAACAGGACCGTTTAAATTCGTTTCTGCCCAACCCGGACTGACTGAAATCGTTTTGGAGCGCTTTGATGACTACTACGGCGGCTCTCCAGACCTTGAACCTGTAGGACCAGCTTGTGTATCGACCGCCATCTTTCGAGTGATCCCGGAAGCCTCTACACGAGTGGCGGCGTTACTGGCTGGTGAGGTGGACATCATCCAAGCGGTACCACCTGATTTGGTAGATACGCTGGCGCAAACTCCGGGCATCCAGGTGAAATCGGCACCTGGCACACAACCAAAATGGATGGAGATGAATATCACAGAAGCGCCGTTTGATGATGTGCGAATCCGGCAGGCGCTTAATTACGCGGTTGACAAGCAGCTCATAATTGATGAGATTTTTGGCGGTCGGGCAGTTGCTTTACCTGGACCACTGTCACCTTTCAATAGTTCTGTCAATAAAAGCCTGGAACCTTATCCCTATGATCCGGACAAAGCTTTAAGTTTACTGGCAGAGGCGGGATACAGCGACACGGATGAGGATGGCCTACTGGACAAAAACGGGCAACCATTTTCATTTACTATGGATACTCTCGAAATCCAACGTGTATTGGCTCAAGCTGTGGCGGGTCAATTCAGGAATATCGGCATCGATGCAAGCGTGCGAGTTTGGGATTACGGCGTAGTGAAACCGCAGTTGCTTAATTGCGAGCGGACAGCTTTTTTGGAAGATTGGGGTGACTCGGCGTTTGATCCGGTTGGGCACTTTGAAGCCAAGTGGCACACCAGAGTTGAAGGAGAACCCTATGGTCGCGGCAATTTCTCGTGCTACACAAACGAGCGCGTAGACGAGCTAATCAAGCTCGGTGAGACCACTGTGGACACTGATGAACGGCAGACGATTTACGATGAAGCGCAGCAAATTGTATACGACGAGGCGCCAGCCGTGTTCCTGATCTTGCCTGAGGAGGCTGAAGCTGCTTCTGACCGGGTGCAGAATTGGGAGCCTGCTTCTGACAGCCGTATCAACCTGCACGACGTTTGTTTGACCCCCGAGTGATATTGATCCCAACACGATTATTGTACAAAATGCCGGTTCTGCCGGCATTTTGTACGTACGATCATCAATTTTGGAGTTAGCAATACGTGAGAGCGGTAAAAATCCTGGAGCGGGTGCTTGCCACTATACCGATCATGTTCGGCGTGGCGATTATTGTGTTTCTGTCAATGCGGTTGATGCCAGGTGACCCAGTGGATATCATGTTGGGAGACAGCGGAGCGGTTTCAGCAGCTGAAATTGAACAATTACGCAGCGAATTTCATCTTGATGAGTCGCTCCACACACAATTGTGGATTTTTCTGACGGATGCGGTCCACGGCAACTTAGGATATTCTTATACCCTCAAGAGACCGGCTATGGTTCTAATAGCTGAGCGTCTACCGGCGACGATAGAACTTGCTATGGGAGCGCTGACTTTCAGTTTAATAGTAGCTTTTCCTATTGGCATATTATCGGCGGTGAAGCAGAATTCAATCCTCGACCGGTTAAGCATGGCAGGTGCATTTCTCGGTATTTCGATGCCGAGCTTTTGGCTTGGAATCATCCTTATAATGTTCTTTTCAGTTTACCTGGGTTGGCTGCCGGTACAAGGTCGCATTAGTTACGACGCTCATCTGCAGGAGATCACCGGTTTCTTCATTCTTGACAGCATTCTCACCCGCAACTGGACTGCGTTGAAAAGTTCCATCGAGCATCTCATCCTGCCTTCTATTGCCCTGGGAGCAGCGGTCACGGCTGTCATCGCACGGGTCCTGCGTTCCGGGATGCTTGAAACTCTGCGATCCGATTATGTTACTTTAGCGCGCAGCAAAGGTGCTCCCGAGCGAAGTGTTGTCATGAAACACGCCCTTCGCAACGCGCTGATCCCTACTGTGACTGTAGTGGGATTGCAGATTGGGATTCTATTGGGCGGCAATATGATCGTGGAGACAGTTTTTGGTTGGCCTGGTTTGGGCAGTTTGGTAGTCAATGCAATTTACGATCGCGATTTCCCCCTGATTCAAGCATCTGTTATGGTATATGCATTTACATTTGTGATGGCCAATTTGATCGTGGATATCCTGTACACATACTTGAACCCAAAGATAACTATGTAGCATGAAATCAAAAACATCGAAATGTAGGATACTTAAAGAGGGTTAGCTGTGATGGAAATTGTTCCGGATATTGAGTCGCCCCTTGAGCGGCAGGTTTATCTCTGGCGGATTCGTCTAAGGTTATGGCGTCGCAATCTGCTCGAGTTTTTTTCTGAATTGCGCAAGCACCATATTGCTATGTTGGGCGGAATTGTGATTGTTGTGTACTTGCTTGCAGCAGTTTTCGCTGAACAGATCACAGTCTATGATCCCACCCGAGGTGATCTTCGCCAGCGCCTGGAACCCCCGGTTTGGTACGCGGAAGGAACCTGGGCGCATCCTCTTGGGACGGATGGTCAGGGTCGCGATATGCTTACCCGGGTCATTTATGGCGCTCGAATCTCCCTGGCGGTTGGGATAATCTCGGTGGCAGTTTCGGTGATCATAGGGATGCTGCTTGGAACGGTGGCAGGTTATTACCGGGGTCGGTTTGACTATCTGGTTTCGCGCTTCGCAGACATATTATTGGCTTTTCCTTTTTTGATCTTTGCCTTCGGAGTCATGGCATTTCTTGGTCCGGGATTTACTAATTTGATCCTGGCGTTAACATTTAAGGGTTGGGTGGAGTTCTTCCGGCTGGTGCGCGGGGAGACGCTTTCGGAAAAGACCCAAGAGTATGTGGAAGCGGCAAAGGTAACCGGTCAGAGCCATACTGCCATTATTAGCCGTGAAATCCTTCCCAACATAATCCAATCGGTGTTCGTGCTTGCCACCCTGCGGATAGGCTACATGATCATTATGGAAGCAAGTCTGAGCTTCCTGGGATTGGGTATACCGCCTCACATCCCAGCCTGGGGTTCCATGGTGGCTTCCGGACGGGATTACATATTGGTTGCTCCGTGGGTCTCTACAATTCCAGGATTAGCAATTGTCGTGTTGGTATTATCGATTAATCTTTTTGGGGAAGGCTTGCGAGATATCTTAGACCCACGGCTTAAGATCGAGTGATTATCATTGAGTGAAAGACTGCCAGTGAACAAGGGTTTTCTTTTGGAGCGTGGTTTTGGACAAGGCTGATTTGTTAGCAGTTCGGGATTTGACCACAATATTTCCAACAAAACGGGGCGATGTACGTGCTTTAGATGGATTTGATCTTACTCTGTCGGCAGGGGAGATCTTGGGAATTGTCGGCGAATCGGGCTGTGGAAAAAGTACCGCTTTACTTTCCATCCTGAGGTTGATCCGCAAGCCGGGTTTTATTGCGGAGGGAGAAATTCTATACCAGGGGAAAAATCTTAGGAATTTAAATTCAAAAGATATGCGTGCTGTGCGCGGCAAAAAAATCTCGATGATCTTTCAAGATCCTCAATCAACCTTGAATCCAGCCTTCACTGTGGGCGAGCAGATACGTGAAGCGCTGCGACTGCATCATATCGTGCCCGGTAGGCGTCTCCCGTGGCCGTTTGATAAAGCTCAAAAAAGGCGCGAAAAATCGCGTGTGCTTGAAGTCATGGAAGAGGTAGGGATTCCTTCTCCGATGGACCGTTACGCATCCTATCCGCACCAGTTCTCCGGCGGTATGCAGCAGCGTACCCTGGTAGCGATTGCACTGGTGTGCGGTCCGTCCTTATTGCTGGCAGACGAGCCGACAACTGCTCTGGACGTAACGATTCAAGCCCAGATTCTTGATCTCATGCAAAACATTAACCGGGATCACGGTACAGCCATCATTCTGGTCACTCACGATTTGGGTTTGGCTTCCGAGTTCTGCCAGCGCATTGTGGTCATGTATGCCGGGCGAATTGTAGAGCAGGGGAATGTTAACCAGGTAGTTGAACACCCTCAGCATCCTTATTCCCAGGGGTTGATGGCATGCCGGCCGCAAATTTCGCAGCGAGACCAGCGACTTCAACCTATTCCAGGCAATGTTCCAGATCTTGTGGGTTTGCCTGCAGGCTGTGCGTTCGCGCCGCGCTGCCCATATACTCAAGATGTATGCAAGGTAGGTCCGATACCCATGTTCTCGGTACATAATGATCACACGAGCCGCTGCCTGCTGCATATTGATTTTCACCGTGAAGCTAACTGGGGTTGGGGTGACTTTGTGAGGGCATAGATGACAAATAAAGATGCCGGAAAGTCCCCAAAACCGCTCTTTGAGGCGCAGAACATATACAAACATTTTTCCATTCATCCCAGCTTGCTTGCCAGACTGTTGGTACGGGCGCGAGAAATTGTTATCCGTGCTGTAGATGGTGTTGATTTATCAATTTGGAACGGCGAAACAGTAGGCTTAGTGGGTGAAAGCGGATGCGGGAAAACTACCTTGGGTCGGGTATTTACCCGCCTGTACGAACCTACAGAAGGGCAAATTTATTACAAGGGTCAGCCGGTAGATGGAGATATGGTGCTCGATTCAAGTGATGGAGGAGATAAGATTGAACACGTTAATTTCCACCGTGTTGCTCAGATTATTTTTCAGAATCCCTATTCATCCCTGAATCCACGCAAGACCGTGCGCGATATCCTGAGTGCACCTCTTAAGCACCGGGGAGTAAAAGATCCGCTCGAACGGGAGGAGGAGGTTCTTCGTTTATTGAGACGTGTTGGATTGAGCGAGCGTCATATTGACTCATACCCCCACCAGTTCTCTGGTGGTCAGCGGCAGCGTATTGGTATCGCTCGGGCGCTGGCGATGCGTCCGCGCTTTGTCGTGGCCGATGAACCAGTTTCATCATTAGACGTCTCTATCCAGGCGCAGGTGATCAACCTGCTTGAAGAGCTGCAAGACGAGTTCAATCTCACATATCTCTTCATCGCCCATGATTTGAGTGTGATCAACTACATCAGCAACCGGGTGGCGGTGATGTATCTGGGTCATATTGTAGAAGAAGGGGATACCGACAGTTTATTTGAGAACCCGCTGCATCCCTACACAAAGGCGCTGATGGCGGCAATCCCACGCGTGAATAAAGAATCCCGCCAGGATCGAATTATTTTACCTGGGGGAGTGCCCAGCCCGATTGACCCGCCATCTGGCTGCCCATTCCACCCGCGCTGTTTTGCCAAAGTTGGGTCAATCTGCGAGAACGAGTACCCCCCATTTTTTGAAGTCGGAGAGCAAAAAGCGGCTTGTTGGATTCATCAGAATCATTCTTAGTGCGTTGCACCAGAGAGCTGCGTTGTACTTAAGAGTTGAATCCAGGAAACATGATCAAGTTTCTTGCTATCCCGAGTTATTTAATAGCAATCCTTGCTAGCGCTTCACCAAACTGAACGATTTCATCCTTTGTGTTGTAGTGCACCGCTCCGACACGCACCATTCCGCCGTCC
This sequence comes from uncultured bacterium, assembly GCA_965603285.1. GTDB lineage: Bacteria > Chloroflexota > Anaerolineae > Anaerolineales > UBA4823 > JAUWPO01. The sequence continues at coordinate 12,970 of CBFDCK010000012.1, read as the reverse complement.
TCTTCCAGGCTTAGACGCTCGGTCACTGCCAGGGCGTAAAAATTGCCATCCCAAACGTATATTCCTGATTTGTCCAATTCCTCGGCAACCTGGCGTGGTTGCCAATCATGCAATGTAAAGCTTAACGTCGGCACACGCTCTTCAAGGCGTCGTACGTCTTGCGGACCGTAGATGGTTGCAGCTGGCATTTCACATAACATGTCTAACAAAGATCTGCTGAGTTCGTATTCGTAGGCGCGAATAGCAGCCATGGCACACTTCAAGCGCAAACGGCGTCCACTGAATAGTTGGTCATACTTCTCTAGGTATTGCTCTCCAAAGGTCACTCCCAGCCATTCCAGATAATCCAACGTGCCCAGTAAGCCAGCAATGCCTTCATGATTCTTAGTCCCTCGCTCGAATTTTCCAGGTGGATCTCGTGGCGCAGGGCGGACACGATATGCTTCTAAGCCCTCCAATATTCCATAGCGACCAAAAAGGAAACCGATATGGGGTCCAAAGAATTTATAAGCCGAGCAGACCAGGAAATCGCAGCCCAATTGTTGTACGTCAATTGGACCATGCGGCGCGAATTGGACGGCGTCAACGTAGACCAATGCTCCGACTGCATGCGCCATCTCCGTTATCCTTGCGATTGGGTTGATGGTACCCAATGCATTGGAGGCGTATCCGACTGCTACGAGTCTTGGCTTTCCTTCCAGCGCAGCCCGTAGTTCCTCCATGTTCAATGTGCCGTCTCCAGGGTAAAAATCGACCCAATTCACAATACATCCTCTTTCTTCTGCCGCCAGGATCCAGGGAGTAATATTGGCGTCGTGATCGAGGCGAGTGAGGACGATCTCGTCACCCGGATTCCAGGTTCTGGCTAAAGAACGGCTAATGTTGAACGTCAGTGAAGTCATGTTAGGCCCGAAGACGATCTCCTCAGGTAGGTGAGCGTTGAGAAAATCGGCGGCTGTGCTGCGGGCTTCTTCTAAAACTGTATCGGATTCGCGGCTGGTCTTAAAAGCCCCATGGAAATTAGCATTGTGTTCGACTAAATATTCGTTCATCCGATCAATGCTCTGCTGCACTATTTGGGTACCGCCAGGATTGTCCAAGAAGATTGCTGGGTGCTTAAGTGCTGGGAAGTGCTCTCGGATAGCTGCTATGTCCAGTGTCATTATGGGGTTCTCCAATCGGCAGGAATTTTCTGCGCCAAATATAAATTTGCTTTTTCGTGGTAGTAGTGTAAAATGTTTTTTATCTGGTGTTTTATACCATGAATTTGGGAATAATCTAATCTGCTAGGAGGCGAAGGATGTTTGAAAACGTTTTGGTCGCGGTGGATGGTTCGGAGCACTCTCTGAAGGCTGCTAATCTGGCGGGTGGTATTGCGCGCAATCTGGGATCTGATCTGTGGGTGGTTATTGCATACGACCCGGTACCTGGTTATTTAGGTGAGCCATACTTACAGAGAGCCATATCGGAGCGTATGGATCATGCCGAAAAATTGTTTGAGGAGGCAAAGCAAGAAATCGGTTCTATAACTGGCGAATTACATACAGAAATTCTCGAGGACGATCCCGCAGAAGCAATCCTTACGGTTGCCGAAACTCGAAATGTTGATTTGATAGTGATGGGTACCCGCGGCCAAGGAAAGTTGAAGGGCATGCTTCAGGGCAGCCAGAGTCAGAAAGTGGTTGTACATGCTACCTGTCCGGTATTATTGGTGAAATAGAGAGCGCTGAAAAACCGTATATCACGATCTCTTACAAACCCTAATCATTTTCTTGATCCTCGAAGTTGTTTCTTTGGCCTTTAATTTCGATAGCCATCTTCTGGGCGTGCGATAAATCCTCAGGTGTGTTTACGTTCCAGAAGCTTACCAAATACGGGTCGTAGAGTCTCATCTCCTCACTCGTGAGGGCAAGCAATTTTACCTGGTAGAACCAGGCATCTACTCGCCACTTTCCGGCATCCAGGGCGGATTTGACCGGTTCAAGGCATGTAGACCGGCGGTATACAGCATGGAACGGCTCCAGACCTGAGCCTGTCTCGGGGATAACGACATCGGCTTTGGTCTCCATCAATTTTTCTCGTTCGAAAGCGAGCAGGTCGGAGTTAAGGAAAGGCATATCGCAAGCCACTATTCCAACCAATGGGTGGCTTGCCGCGCTTAAGGCTGAATAAAGCCCCCCTAAAGCCCCCCGGTCCGGCAACAAATCCGGATACAGTGGCACTCCCAGGAATTGAAGGGTGCCCGGGTTGTTGGTGGTGACTAGAATTTCATCCGCCAGTCCACTTATGCGCTCCAGGATATGTTCGATTAATGGCTGTCCCAGGAATGGAAGCAAGGCTTTGTCTTGCCCCATGCGGCGCGATTCACCACCCGCCTGAATGACGATTGTAAACATCTCTTTAAGCATGATTTTTGGTCAAGGTCTGATTAAAGGTTTGTACAAGAGCAGGAAAGTTTGGTGCTGGGTTAAGGCGATTTTCTCCTGACTGTCGCACGAACCACAAAGCGATTGATGCCCCCAAAACGATATTTGTAGGCTTCATCGCCGCGCATGAAATCAAGGACCTCGCGTTTGTTTTCATTCGCCCACTTGAGCAAATAACTGAGTAACACCCATCCCGGTGATAGTTCTCGGAATTCCAGGTTTATACCAGAGTTATACAACCAGATGTGACCGGCATAGTCAAAATTCAGGTATCCGGCAGCTTTTCTCCCAGCGACTTCAAGAAAAGTTAACTGCAGCCAGCCAGCCCGGAAGGCAGCCTGGATTATTTCGTGCATCTGGGAACGCATGACATCTGTCAGAAAGAGCTCTTTCTCCGGATCCTGAGACATCAGAGTAAAGAATGCTTCGGTTTCGGCTTCCAATGTGTTTTCATCTTCCACGATATACCATCGTACAGACTCTGGGTGGCTTTCTGCGCGCCGGATTTTGCGTCGTATTTCATGGCGCTGTTTTTTGCTGATGGCTGCTAGGTACGCTTCCCAATCACCGGGTAATGGGATGTATGGGCATGGCTGCAGTTGCTCTTGTTTGTATTCCCAGCCCCGTTGCCCGGCTTCAGATTTGAGCGCTGGCAGGGTTGGTGAATCTTCAGGAATGTTATAAAGATCTAGCACTTGCCATTGGATGGATCGATCGGCATCCAAAAAGTCCAGTAAGTTCCTAACGAATTGGGATATTTCGGATGATGTGACGATCAGGTCCAGATAATCAGAGATTTCGATGCTTCCGATAAACATCAATGCCGGAACGCCTTCATGGTTTTCGGTAAAAAACAATGGCGCAATCGCTATCAATTGGTCATCTTCATCCCTGGCTGTGAGGATATTCAACTCCCCATGCTCCCACTCTCCTCCTCCCAGGGTTCGCCACCAGGCAAATAAAAATTCGTGGCGTAAAAATGGCACATGACTTGCACTACAACAAGTGAGCAAATCATTCCATTCTGATTCAAGTTCGTTGAAATTTTTAGTGTTGCGGACTAGTTCGAGATGCATTTTTCTCCTGTTTTTTCAATATTGGATCGGGTATGATAATTTGTGAAAATAATTGTAAAATGCGTTCTTCCAAAGAGCAGATGAAACATCAAACACAGTATCACCTTCTCTACATTGTAAACTGCATTTTACCAGTATAAATTTTTAAGATTCACCCAAGGTAGGATTTCACGCTGTTCTATAGTATTTATTGCTCATGTCTATGACTATGGATCTAACCCTTTACCCCATCTCTAAATCTGAGGGAAGAGAACAAACCGGATTTTACAGCCTGCACGTTGCCGAAGCGGCAGGTCGTGCAACCCGCAGTCGCAAGGTAGACCGCCTGATCTTGTATCTTGTGATGACCGGGGACGAATTATTACGCCCAGACCAGCAGGATCAACTTTTGGTATATTTGGCGGAAATCTATTTTAAAACTCCGGGCTCTTCTACTGCTGCTGTACGTAGGATAACTGAGGAGCTTAACAGAATACTTCTGGAGATAAATCTGCGTTATGCCCGCAAAGGTCAACAAGGTATTGGGTGGCTATCAGCGGCAGTCTTGCGCGGAGAACAATTCTATCTGACTCAATCCGGACCAATGAGCGCGTTCTTGATCAAAACCGGTCTTGTACAGCATCTATACGATCCATCCATGATTGGGCGCGGGCTTGGTCAGGGGCGCAGCACACCGATCAGTTATTACCAGGCTGACCTAGGCCCGGATGAAGCACTATTGTTGGCAGCGCAACCATCCTCATCCTGGAACATTGAGACCCTCGACGAAATGAATGAAGGAGGTCCGGTGGGTCTCAGGCGACGTTTGTTTGATCAATCTGACCCTGATACAAATGCGGTCCTTATCCAGGCAAAAGAGGGCGATGGAAAAATATTTATCTCAAGTGCGAAAGCAGCATCTCCGGAAACCCATCCAGAATCACCCCAAATTTCTAAACAGCAAGTTGAAGTCGCTGCTGGGACAATTGTAGGACTCCGTGGAGCCCAGGCAGCACCACCCGTGTCTCAAGATTATGCTCCTGCCCAGGACGAAAGAGGGATTGCGAATCAGGAGCAAAAGGTCTCAGAAGATGATACGGCTTTTGAACCAGCCGTTGGGACTAAACAGGAGATCTCTGGAAAGCGTGCGAATGTCGATTTGTCGCCGGTCTGGAAAACTGCGGGGACCTTCATAGCGATGTTAACTGGTTTCTTTCGAGGCGTTGGCAGGAGCTTCCCACCCCTGCTCCTGCGCATATCACCTGCTGAAGACTTCCTGAAAATACCTTCTTCGACAATGGCTCTGATCGCGTTGATAGTGCCTGTCTTTATTGTGATTGTGGCCAGCGTGGCTTATTTTATGCTCGGTCGTGCTGCTCAGTATGAGGTTTTGTATACTCGAGTGCAGGAGTTAACGCTTGAGGCGGAGAGTCAGACCGATTTATCAGCTCAACGTGCGAATTGGGAAGTGGTATTAAAAACATTGGATCAGGTTGAAGCGATCGATATAACACCTGAAACTCTGGCGATACGGGCAAACGCAACCAGTATTTTGGATGAGATGGATATTGTCAAGCGCGTCAATTTCCAACCTGCGATTGTTGGTGGTTTGCCGGATTCAGCCCAAATTAGTCGCATGGTCGTAATAGATAACGATCTTTATATGCTGGATGAGACCATCGGGAATGTGATTCGCGCTCAACTGACCAGTCAGGGATATAAGCTTGACCCATCTTTCCAATGTGGTCCAGGAGTTGAAGGGGATAATCTGGTAGGACCGCTGATTGATATCGCCCGTTGGTCTGAGGGATACCAGCCAGATGCGGAATTAGTTGTGTTTGACTCATCTGGAAATGTGCTGTTTTGTAATCCAGGAGAGGTCCCTAAAGCAGGAACTCTTTCAGCCCCTCCAAACACGTCGTTAGATGATCTAGCAGCCGTGACGATCAGTCTGGGTGATGTGTATGTGGTAGACCCACAATCCAATGCAGTATGGATTTATTGGTTCGGGGAATTTAGACATGAGCCGCAGTTGTTCTTTAACGCCGAGATTCCACGGTTAGAGGATGTTGTAGAATTGACGATGAACAATGATGAGCTATATTTGTTGCACAATGATGGCAGTTTAACCTTGTGTGTTTTCAGCGGTCTGGAAGTGATTCCGACGCGATGCTCAGAACTAGAATATGAAGATTTGCGACCCGGATATGAAAATACAACTATGACTCCGACCGATCCATTTACCCAAATCCTCCTAAACCCTCCACCAGACCCCTCTCTATTCTTTTTAGAACCACAAAGCCGCTCCATATACCAATTCAGTCTTCGCAACCTGGCATACCAGAAACAATATAAGTCCCACCAATCTCTGGCAAATGGAGAAGCGACTGCGTTTGCAGTCGATCCAGTAAAACGCAATTTCTTCTTGGCAATCGGTAATAAGGTTTATTACGGGATCATTCCTTGAGCGAAGCAAAAGGCTAACCTCATCTTGCTCTCTCAATCGATTCCCCTGTCTAATTTTCCGGTGTAACAATTGGTTTGCGGATACGTGAGGTGTCGCGCATACTGAACCGAAAACCTACCCTTCCGATGTGGATCAAATCACCGTGTTCTAGTTTGGTGCCTTCTTTGGAGACAGGTGTGTAGTTGATCCATGTGCCTGCGATTGTATCTTCATCAGCCAGCCTGAATGTGCTGTCTTCACTGCGCCTCAGATGGGCATGGAGTTCTTCTATAGAGGGGTCATCCAGCACCAAAATAGCTTGATTCGGATCACTTCCAATGGGTAAATCATCAGAAATAATTGGAATAGGGGTAGAAGCTGCGGTGTCATCCGAATCGGATACCATGGTTAACAGGGCATAGGCTTGGGTTGAGACCGGTCCTTTCGACCACTTCAAGCGGCTCGCCAGTTTATAAAAACGTTGTGATGAGGTTGTGTTGTCATCGGTTACCGGCTGTGTTACCGGGTCGGATTTGCGCCGCCGCTCCTCCTTTTTGCCTGGTAGGTGAGGTCGCAACCGACCTCCCATGATCAAGACCAGTACCAGTACAGCTCCAGCCAGCAATATGGCAAAAACCGAGAAGACAGGAATATTGTTATTGACGGTTGCCCATGGGTTGGCTTCTGGGAGGTCAAAGGATATCTCTACCGGTATCTCGGCGCTTCTACCGGTTAATCCGAGACTGTCTTCAACCTCCACTTGTAAAGTGTGTGACCCATTTGTTATGAAGTCCTCCAAATTCCAGATAAATTGATCAAAGGGTGGTTCGATATTCTCGGCTGCCAGGTCACCATCCACGTACAATCCAGACCGGACGATCGGGCGTACAAGACCATCGGGGAAGTCAAAAATTATGTTTATCTCTTGTTCACCTGGGAAAAAGTTGTTTGTTTCTATATCCGCCTTGCGCGGACCTATATCCTCACTTGGGGGTTTACGGATTATCTGGATTGGTGGTGATATTACGGCTGGTTGGGGAGGTTGGATTTCGAACTCGAAATTTTTACCTGGGGATGTAATCTGCCCGGATTCGGTTTTTACTTGAACTTTTAGCTGGTGTGTACCGTTATTCTTGATTTTCGATTCGTAATTCAGGTTATAAATGTTGCGCAGGGGTGCAAAATAAGTCTCAGGATCGGGCAGATCCTCTTCGCCAGAATAGGCAAAAAAAGTACCTCCGGTTCCTCCGGCTAATTCAGCCAGGCGATCAGCTTCTGCTGAGGAGAATACACCAGGAGATGCAACCATCCAGACAAATATCTTGATACCATTTTGTTCAGCCTGGGAGGCGATGTTGTCTAAAGATCCATCCAACGTACCTTCAAATGGTGGCGTAATGAATAATACGGCGCTACCCATACCAGGTCGCGCTGTTGGGTCGGCAGCCAGCTCGACAGCCCGAGATAGTGTATCCAGACTTGGGGTGGCAATTTTGGCGTCGACCTGGCTTGAGGTCAGCGTTGACAACCATTCAGCAGGATCTGAAACGTGGCTTGTTGACGCTCCACCTGTGGTGAGCAAACTCAGATCGTCAATGGTTGTCCCAATGCGGCTCCTCCCCCATTTCTCCAGTGATTCAATTACAGAGTCATAGCGAGAGACAGCCTGGCTGTTTTGAATCGCAAAAGGTGGGCCAGGACTGATCGCGATCACTGCTTGAACACCCGGACGAAGTTCTTTTACGCCAGTAACAGGAGCCGAATGACCATCCTCGAGTAAGCGGATATCCGTGGTTTTTAAATTTTGTATAAATTTTCCTTGTGAGTCATAAACAGTGAGGTAGGTCTCAAAGTATGGGAAATTAACCATCGCTGGTGGCGTTATGAATGCCTTGCCCCCATCCTGGGCATTAACCGATACAGGCAGTAGAAGTGCAAGTATCAGCAGTAGGCAAGAGATTGTTATGTGGTTGTTCTTGAGGTATCTATTGAAATTGGGGGACTGCATATCGAGATTGTAGCATAACTTTCAGAATGAGAATTGATAAGAAAATCACTTATTGAGCAGCAGTGCAACTGCAGCCCACCCCATTAATTTTGGGTAAAAGTTCAATTATTCCCATTCTATGGTTGCAGGAGGTTTGCTGGTAATATCGTAAACGACGCGGTTGATCCCTTCTACTTCGTTGACGATTCGGTTGGCGATATCAGCCAGCAGGTGGTATGGAAGGCGAGCCCAATCGGCGGTCATGAAGTCGTCGCTGGTCACTGCTCGTAAGGCGATGACTTCCTGGTATGTGCGTTGGTCACCCATCACCCCAACGGAGCGGACAGGCAGAAGGACGGCAAATGCCTGGGCGCTTCCATGGATTTGTTCAGCGTCGTGACTCGTATACAGCAAGCCGGCGGCGTCAAGTTCGCTTGTCAGGATGGCATCAGCAGCCCGTAGGCGATTCAGGCGAGTTGGAGTGACTTCACCAAGGCAGCGGATCGCCAATCCGGGTCCGGGGAAGGGCTGCCGCCAAACTATTTCATCCATAAGCCCCAACTCTTTACCCACTGCACGCACTTCGTCTTTAAAAAGGTAGCGAAGAGGTTCGACGAGCTCGAATTTCATATCAACGGGCAGTCCGCCCACATTGTGGTGGGTTTTGATGCTGCTTACCTGTGCTCGATCAGGTGCACTCGATTCCACAACGTCGGGATATATTGTTCCCTGCACAAGAAAACGAGGCGAGCCCAGTTTGCAGGCTAGCTCTTCAAAAGTGCGTATGAATAGTTCACCAATAAGGTGTCTTTTTAGCTCCGGATCGACGACCCCGTCAAGCGCCTTGTAAAATTGATCTTTGGCATCCACGAGGATGAGTTCCAAACCCAACTCCCTCTGCATGGCGCGCTGGACGTGCCGCACCTCCCCCTGCCGGAGCAAGCCGGTATCTACAAATACGGGGATTAACTGATCGCCCACAGCTTTATGAACGAGAGCAGTCGCCACGCTGGAATCCACGCCTCCGCTGACAGCAGAGATGACTGGCTCTTGACCGATCTGCTGTTGAATCCGGGTGATATTCTTGGTGATAATTGATTCAGGTGTCCAGGTTGGTTCGACCTGGCATACGTCTATCACAAAGGAACGTAGAATTTGTGTCCCACCAGGGGTGTGTTTGACTTCGGGGTGGAATTGAAGACCGAAGTAACCGCGTGTGAGATCTCCCATCGCTGCGATGGGCGAATTATCACTGCGCCCCAGGATTGTAAAACCCGGTGGGGGCGACTCGATGCGATCGCCGTGGGACATCCATACTCGCTGTGATCCCAATCGTAAGATTGGATTAGGAGCTATGCTTTCGAGCTGAGCGGCGCCGTATTCACGCTCCGCCGAGATCGAAACGGTCCCACCCAACTGGTGGGTGAGAACCTGCATCCCATAGCAAATTCCCAGCACCGGGAGGTGGCTCCTGAATATGTAAGGGTGGATTCGTGGTGAACCAGGCTCATTAACCGAAGCCGGTCCTCCGGACAGGATAAATCCTTTAGGCTGGATCGCCAGGACTTCCTCGGCAGGTGTGTCCCATGGAAAAAGCTCGCAGTAAACATTAGCTTCCCTGATCCTGCGGGCGATCAATTGGCTGTATTGGGAGCCGAAATCTAAAATCGCAATGCTTAAGCTCATTAGCCGCTCATTAGCCGCTTATTAGCCGCTCTTTAGCCGCTCATTGAACACAAAGGGGATGGCGGAGATAGTGGGTGGGATGGGGATTCCCTTCTCGTTTCGTCAAGCCTGGTCATCTTCGAATATGATCTGTTCATCTTCCATTGAAATGATGCAGGTGAGTGATTCGATTTGTACTCCTACGTCAGCAAGCACTCCCCGACCGCCCTCGAATCTTTTCTCGATCAACGTGCCGATGCCGACCAGTTCGGCCCCGGCGATTTGGGCTAAGCGTACCAGACCCAGGATTGTAGCACCGCTTGCCAAGAAATCGTCAATAATCAGCACTCGCTCACCATCAGCGAGGTATTCTGGTGAGACGATCAGCTCGACGGTGCGACCTTTCGTATGGGAAGGAGACAAAGTTAGAAATACCTGATCAGGCATTGTAATGGGCTTGTGTTTACGGGCATAGACCACCGGTAATCCCAGGCATATGGCCGTTGTCAGGGCGGGAGCTATACCTGAAATCTCAGCCGTGAGCACTTTTGTGGCGCCAACGTCTTGAAAGCGGCTGGCAAGTTCTCGACCGCAGGCATCCATTAAGGCTGGATCAACCTGGTGATTGATAAAACCATCAACTTTGAGTATGCCGCCGCCCAAGTTTTTCCCCTCGCTCAGTATGCGTTCCTTTAAAGCCCTCATGTGTGCCTCCAATAAATATTCATTACATGTGGATATCATAACAGGCAAAAGCAAGTCCATCAATCGGTTTATGTTAGAATCCGCAGATGATGCTGGTTTTGGCCTCCAATTCACCTCGCAGAAGACACCTGCTTTCTCTCAGCGGGTGGGAGTTCTCAGTCTTGCCAGTTCAGGTAGACGAGCGGGTGATGCCCGCTGAACGACCGGAGGATTATGTGCTTCGTTTGGCAAGAAACAAAGCACGGGCGGCGAATCATTCGTTGGAGCGACCCCAGCCTCCAGATACGTTGATCATCGCGGCAGACACAGCGGTTGTGGATGAGTTAAATGTTGTTGAAGGGGAAAATGTAGCAAATCCCGGGGATTTACCCACGCCAGGATCCGGTTTCCGGTTTGATATTCTTGGAAAACCAACTGACGAAGAAGAGGCGCAATCGATGCTTCGCCAGCTGCGTGGGCGTACGCATAAGGTGTATTCAGCGCTGGCAGTTTTATGGGTGGAAGATGACTCGATATTGGATGAGTTGATTGTGACAGAAGTTCCCATGCGCAATTACAGCGACGAGGAAATCATGGTTTATATAGCCTCGGGCGATCCCTTTGACAAAGCGGGCGGGTATGCGATCCAAAACGCTGAATTTGTCCCGGTACAGAACTTGCAGGGATGCTATGCTAATGTTATGGGGTTTCCTTTATGCCATTTGAGCCGTTTAATATCGACATTTAATATGTATCCTCCATCGGATATCGCAGCTGCTTGTCAAATGTCCCTTAATTTTTCCTGTCCCATATTTCGTCAGGTACTTGGGGAGTAATGGTTTTTTGAAAAATGACATACATCAGGATCATGTTGACTTACTATAGAATTCCATCACTCAGGAAAAATATTTCTGTGGGTTGGTTTGTATGAAATTTAGGATTATCAGCTTTCATAATTGGATAGTTCTGCTGCCATTGATCGCTTTGATAGGGTGTTCCCAATCATCGAAAAATCCCCCTGCAGGAGCATTATCCCCGCCAGAGTCAACCCAAATTCGCTCTGCTGATAACCAGGAAGTCACAGATACAGCGTTGACTTATTTGGAGGCCTGGAAAGAGGAAGATTATAGTGCGATGTATGCATTGCTGACATCGCTAAGCCGTGATGCGCTCCGGGAAGAGGAGTTTGTTGAACATTACCGGAGTGTTGCCGCCGAAGCCGCTTTGAACGGGGTGGATTATGAACTCCTTTCAACACTGGTCGATGCAGATGGCGCCCAGGTCGGTTACAGGGTAACGCTGCACAGTTTGCTGGTGGGTGATATCTTTCGGAATACGGTGATGAACCTGAGCCTGGAAAAGGATCAGTGGCGTGTGCAGTGGGATGACGCCTTAGTGCTGCCGGAATTAGAAGGCGGCAACTATCTTTCAATGGATCGTGACGGATATACTCCCTCGCGGGCTAATATCTATGACCGTCATGGTTTTGCGTTGGTGGCGCAGACCGACGCAACTGCATTGGGTTTGATACCCGATCAGATCGATCCGGCCCAAGAAGAGACCTTATTTACACTCTTGTATGAATTGACCGGTTTAGAAGAGCAAACGGTAAAATCTATGTATGCCGATTTTCCACCAGGCGCTGGTTGGTATCTGCCGCTTGGAGAAGTGCCTGCTGCTCGTATTATCGATTTCGAAAAACTCTCCGGCCTGAGCGGGTTGGAAATAAGACCTTATAAATCGCGTTATTATTTTGATGGCAGTGTTGCACCACATGTACTGGGCTTCGTCAGCGCCATCCAACCCGAAGAAGTGGAGCAATATAAACGGGAGGGGTATCGCCAGGATGAACGGGTTGGTCGCAGCGGATTAGAGAAATGGGGCGAATCATATCTTGCGGGAGGCCGTGGTGGAGCACTTTACGTTTTGGACGCTCACGGTAACCCGCTCACCCGCTTGGCAGAAGCGCCAACCCAACCTTCGCAAGCGATTTATACAACCTTAGAAAAAGAACTCCAAGCCTCCGTGCAGCAGGCTGTAGGGACATTTAGAGGGGCGATTGTGGTTTTGGAACTCGATACCGGACGCGTGTTGGCGATGGTTTCGTCGCCGAGCTTTGATCCAAACGCGTTTGAACCGATTAATTTAAATAGCGGTACGATGCTGGCGGAGATTATCAATAACCCAAATAAACCGCTGTTGAACAGAGCAACCCAGGGACAGTATCCACTCGGTTCAGTATTTAAAATAATAACGATGGCGGCGGCGCTTGAGAGCGATTCGTACACACCCGAAACCACCTATCAATGCGGATACTTTTTCGATGAACTGCAGGGTGTCAGATTGAACGATTGGACGTATGAGTATTACCAGGAAGACGGTCGCACAATACCGAGTGGGTTATTGACTTTACCACAGGGATTGATCCGCTCGTGTAATCCATTCTTCTGGCATATTGGACTGGATTTATTCAACCAGGGGAAGACCAAAGCTGTCTCAAATATGGCGCGTAGTTTCGGGCTTGGGAGCACTACCGGGATCGAAGGATTGGATGAGGCTGCTGGGCAGGTCAATGATCCAAATAATCCAATAGATGCTACCAACACAGTGATCGGTCAAGGTGACCTGCTGGTCACACCTCTGCAGGTGGCGAATTTCGTGGCGGCTGTTGGGAACGGTGGCACATTGTATCAACCCCAGGTAATTG
>CBFDCK010000011.1:0-45301 GCA_965603285.1 uncultured bacterium | reverse complement strand
CCGGCGCCGCTGAAAGACCGCTTGAGTATTGGCGATAATACGCTTTTATACACGCATCTGGTGGTTCGAGAGGATGCACTGACCCTGTATGGCTTTGAAAGCAAGGATGCAAGGTCCATCTATCGCTTGCTTTTGGGTGTCAATGGCGTCGGTCCGCGGCTTGCTTTGGCGGTGTTATCCACACTGTCACCCGACGAAATTCGGGGCGCAGTCCTGCAGGAACGAGAGGATGTATTCAACCATGTGCCTGGCATAGGTAAGAAGACAGCTCAGAAGATTATCATCCATTTGCAGGATAAAATACCGGCTGAGGCGGGACTTGCCCCAATTTCCGTGTTGGCTGAAGGGGATGTTGAGGTTGTTGCTGCTCTCAGCGCGCTGGGTTACAGCGTTGTTGAAGCGCAGTCCGCAATCCAGTCTATCCCCAAAGATGCGCCTCAGGATGTAGAAACCCGATTACGTCTGGCGCTGCAGTATTTTTACTAAATTGAGGAGTTGAAATTGTTTACTAACCAAAAAATTGCTTTTATCGGTCCGGGTGCAATGGCTGAGGGGATGATCTATGGTCTGATTCACCAGGGAGTTGCGAAACCTGAGGCGCTGATAGCGGCTGGACCGAGGCTTGAAAGGTTGCAGGAACTGCAGGTGGACTACGGAATTTCAGTTGATACAAACAATGCTGCGGCTGCCGGACAAGCGGATGTCGTGATTCTTTCGGTGAAACCTCAGCGCCTGGACCGTGTATTAGATGGTATTCGGGGCTCAATAAATGCAGATGCGTTGATCATATCCATTGTAGCCGGAGCTACGATCGAGAAGATACAAAATGGGTCAGGGCATGACGTGATCGTACGCTCGATGCCGAATACACCGGCACAAATTGGTAAGGGGATCACTGTTTGGACCACCTCGCCAGGTGTATCCCAGCAGCAGCTTGAAATGACGGGCAGGATTTTGGGGGCGCTGGGTGAAGAAGTCTTTGTAGAAGAAGAATATTACCTGGATATGGCGACTGCGCTTTCGGGCACCGGTCCGTCATATGTGTTCCTGTTCATGGAGGCGATGGTAGACGCAGGTGTCCACCTGGGTTTTCCACGCCGTATCGCCGAGCAGCTTGTGGCTCAAACAGTGCGCGGATCGGTAGATTATTACCAGCAGCGAGAGGACCCGGTCCATCTGGCGCGTCTTCGTAATGAAGTAACTTCGCCATCCGGCACCTCCGCTGCGGCATTGTATTATTTGGAAAAAGCGGGTTTTCGGACTGCAATTTCACGCGCAATTTGGGCTGCTTACGAGCGATCACAGGAGCTTGGCAAGGATGCAAAAAGCCAGGCGCCTGATAACGATAAAAACTAGACAAGATAAACGCTTTCAGGTATCATTTGACCATTATTACCGGAGGAATTATTCCCTAATGAAAAAGGCATTGCACTTGGTAAGGTAGTGAAGTGCAAAGAATGACACGCCCGGATATGCAACATATATCCGGGCTGTGATATGTAATTGGAGGCAAAATGACCGATTTGATCAATCAAATCACAACAGACTTGAAAAGACAGATAGACGATTATAAGCCCGAACTTGAAGTTCGTGATTTCGGTAATGTAATCGAAGATGGGGATGGTATCGCTCTGGTAGCAGGTCTATCTGATGCTAGCGCCCAGGAGCTGGTGCAGTTTGCCAATGGAGTGATGGGCATTGCGTTTAACCTGGAAGAAGATAATGTAGGCGTTATCATCATGGGAGAGTATTCGGGAATTGAAGAGGGGATGGCGGTATGGTCTACAGGACGGATCGCTTCGGTTCCGGTGGGTGAAGGACTAATAGGACGGGTAGTAAATTCACTGGGCGAGCCAGTAGATGGGAAAGGACCAATAAAAATTACAAACTACCGCCCTATTGAACGTATTGCTCCCGGTGTGGTGGCGCGTAAGGACGTCGACATGCCTGTCCAGACGGGTCTGAAGGCAATCGACTCGATGATTCCTATCGGTCGTGGACAACGGGAATTGATCATTGGCGACCGGCAAACAGGTAAAACGGCGATTGCTATTGATACGATCATCAATCAAAAAGGGCAGGATTTGTTTTGTATCTACGTGGCAATTGGACAGAAAAAGGCTGCCATTGCTAGAACTGTGGCAATACTCGAACAGCATGGCGCAATGGAATACACCACAGTGGTTATCGCTGCGGCTGATGAACCTGCGGCGCTGCAGTATATCGCTCCCTATGCGGGTTGTGCGATGGGCGAAGAGTTTATGGAGAACGGGCAGGATGCACTGGTGGTGTATGACGACCTCTCGAAACATGCGTGGGCGTACCGCCAGGTTTCTCTGCTGCTGCGCCGTCCACCAGGGCGGGAAGCATATCCGGGCGACCTGTTCTACCTGCACTCACGACTGCTGGAACGGGCAGCCCGTTTGGCGGATAAATATGTGATTGTTCCAAAGGATTATAAAGGTGATCAGGCTAAGATATCGGATGGCTTGGATGAAAAGGTCTACGATGGTCCTCTTGGATTGCATAATGCTGAAACAGCTTTGAAAGATATGGATGAGGCAGGAAAGGATAAAATCCTCAAGGTACGCGGTTCGGGCGGGTCATTGACAGCACTGCCGATTATTGAGACTCTTCTGGGAGACGTCGCCGCTTACGTACCCACGAACGTGATCTCAATTACGGATGGACAGATCTATCTTGAGAACAACCTCTTTTATGCTGGAATCCGACCTGCAGTTAACGTAGGGCTCTCCGTATCTCGTGTGGGCGGCGATGCCCAGACGAAGGCGATGAAACAGGTGGCAGGGCGGTTACGATTGGAGATGGCAACATTCCGCGAATTGGCGGCGTTCGCTCAATTTGGTTCTGATCTGGATAAATCGACCCAGGCACAGTTGAACAGGGGACAGCACTTGCAAGAAATACTGAAGCAGCCGCAATACGAACCCGTATCGCTTGATAACCAGGTAATTCTTATTTATGCCGGCACTCAGGGGTATGCCGATGATGTGGCTCTAGATCGAATGCGGACGTGGGAAACTTCGTTGCTGAGATTCATGAGGACTTCATACCCTGAGATCGGAAGCGATATCAATAAAAAGAAGCAGCTTACAGAAGAGAATGAGGCAAAGTTGAGGACTGCCCTGGATGCATTCAGTAAAATGCGGCATTAATCCGTAAAAAATAAGTGCGACGCTCTTCCTGGATGCTCAAGAATATGTAAGGATCATGATATAAGTCTATGCCAAACACACGCGAAGTCAGAGTACGCATCAAAAGTGTGCAGAATATTGCCCAGGTGACACAGGCATTGCAGGCGGTTAGCGCCAGCAAGGTGCGCAAGTCCATGCAGGCTATGTACGATACGCGCCCGTATGCCTCAAAAGCCTGGCAGGTGCTGACCCATATTGCTGCCCAGCCTGGAAGAGACACTTTACACCCATTGCTTACTAAGCGCGCGGATATTAAAAACGTTTTAGTAGTGATGATATCAGGTGACCGTGGATTGGCTGGGGCATACAACACAAATATTGTGCGCTTCACGCTGCAGCACTTTAACGATTACCAAGTCCCTGTTAGCTATATCACGGTGGGGCGCAAGGGTCGTGAAATGCTGTTACGCAGAAGAAAGACTATTCTGGCTGAGTTCAGCAATCTGCCGGCTGCGCCGACATTTGTAGACGTATCTGCTATAGGGCGGCTGGCAGTCGATGAATTCCTTGAAGGACACTATGACGAAGTATTCCTAGTCTATTCGGACTTTATAAATCTTGTGAGACAGGAACCTGCAATAAAGAAACTGCTCCCATTGGAGGTAGAAACTGGAACGGAGCGTGTCGAAGACTATGCCCGGGTAGAAAAGAAGTTGGCAGCTTCATACATATATGAACCAGGACAAACGCAGATATTAGATGAAATAGTTCCCAGGTTCACATCCTTACAGGTTTACCAGTCAATTATGGAATCTTTGGCAAGCGAACATGCCGCACGCATGGTTGCGATGAAAAACGCTACAGATAGTGCTACTGCGCTTGGAGATGCTTTGCAGCTGGAATATAACCAGGTAAGACAGCAATCGATCACAAGCGAGATGTTAGATATCGCCGGTGGCGCTGAAGCGTTAGCAAGGTCATAATGGAGGCAGGAATGGAAAAAGCGAAGGGACGAGTGGTTCAAATACTCGGTGGTGTGGTAGACGTAGAGTTTCCCGCAGATCAGCTGCCAAAAATATTCGAGGCGATTGAAGTCCCGAGAGATGGTGGTGAAACACTCGTATTGGAAGTCCAAAAGCACCTGGGGAATAACTGGGTGCGTACGGTTGCCATGGATGCCACAGACGGTTTACAGCGCGGCAGGGAGGCGTTTTCAACTGGAGCACCGATCATGGTTCCGGTAGGTTCCGCCACACTCGGTCGAGTATTTAACGTGTTAGGGCAGCCCGTTGACGGGCTGGGTCCTGTCGACGCGCAGACTTACTATCCCATTCACCGATCGGCGCCTCCATTTGATGAACAATCTACACGTGTGGAAGTCTTTGAGACTGGTGTGAAGGTGATTGACCTGATTGCACCCTTTACAAAAGGCGGAAAAACGGGCATTTTCGGTGGTGCAGGTGTGGGGAAAACGGTTATCATCATGGAATTGATCCGTTCGATCGCCATTGAACACCAGGGTAACTCGGTATTCGCTGGCGTTGGTGAACGCACTCGCGAGGGGACTCAACTTTACCGCGAGATGCTCGAGTCGGGTGTGATGAAAGATACCGTTATGGTATACGGACAGATGAACGAACCTAGCGGTGTACGCCTGCGAGTTGGGCTATCAGCGCTGTCGATGGCTGAGTATTTTCGCGATCAAGGTCGTGATGTCCTTTTATTCATCGATAATATCTTCCGGTTCAGTATGTCTGGCTCAGAAGTGTCGGCATTGTTGGGTCGGATGCCATCAGCAGTAGGTTACCAGCCGACTCTAGCCACAGAGATGGGTGAGCTTCAGGAGCGAATTACCTCCACTCATCAGGGTTCGATTACTTCCATGCAGGCGGTCTATGTTCCGGCTGATGATTACTCAGACCCTGCGCCTGTAGCTACATTCACACACCTGGATGCGACCATTGCTCTTGAACGTGCAATCTCTGAAAAAGGTATTTATCCGGCAGTTGATCCACTCGCATCAACTTCGCGCATCCTGGATCCATTTATTGTTGGTGAAGATCATTACGCAACGGCGCGCGAAGTCCAGCTGGTGCTGCAGAGATATAAAGATTTGCAGGACATCATTGCGATCCTGGGTGTGGATGAGTTGAGTGAGGACGACAAAATAATCGTTTCACGGGCACGCAAGATCGAACGTTTCTTCTCACAGCCCTTCTCTGTTGCCCAACAATTCACCGGGCGTGAAGGAAGGTATGTCCCTATGCGCGAAACAGTGCTCGGGTTCCGCGAAATACTCGACGGCAAACTTGATGATATACCTGAAGGGGCATTTATGATGGTGGGAACGATCGATGAGGTCGTAGAGCAAGCCGACCGTATGCAAAAGTAGGAGTAGAATCAAGACTAATAATTAATGTTGAAAAATCGGTTAGTAAATACTCACCCAATGATGACTAAATTGTGAGGGTGCCAAATGCCCATCAGAGTAGAGATTGTTTCACAGGACCGCATGGTTTTTGAAGGTGATGCGGATATTGTGATCGTACCAGGCGTAGGGGGAGAAATGGGGATATTGCCAAATCATGCCCCACTTCTCTCTACGATGCAGTTTGGTATCCTAAAAGTGCGCCTACAAGGGGAAGAAGAGGATTTCGCAATATCCGGCGGTATAATCGAAATTCAACCAGAAATCATCACGGTTTTAGCTGACTCGGCTGAAAACGTGGAAGAAATCGATGTGGCACGCGCCGAAGCAGCCAAACATCGTGTGGAGGAATATCTCGAAAAAGGGCCTCCTCCAGATACGGATACTTATCTTGCGATGGAAGCAGCATTAAAGCGGTCAAACCTGCGCCTGGAAGCTGCTCGCAAATATCGACGAGGGAGACAGCCGACCCAGGTGCCTGGGGGAATACCGAGGAAGGAAGAGTAAGCGATGGCCCTTTTTTCGAAAGAGCTGGGCATTGATCTGGGGACATTTTTTATTCGCGTCTTCGAAGGCGGGCAGATCATTCTTCAGGAGCCTACCGTCGCAGCAATAGTAACCGATGAACAGAAGATGGTAGCTTGGGGACAGGAAGCCCAGGATATGATGGGACGGGTTCCCGAGTCATTGGAGATTACAAGACCGCTCTCGAATGGTGTTATCGCTGATTATGAAGTAACGGAATATATGCTGGAAGCTGTGTTGAAAAGGTTGGGAGGCCCGATGAGGATCTTTCGACCGCGCATAATGATCACTGTTCCGTATGGAGTCACAAGCGTAGAGAGCAGGGCGGTACACGAGGCGGCGCTACAGGCTGGAAGCAGGGAAGCGATATTGATCCAACAACCCCTGGCAGCAGCAATAGGTGTGGATTTACCGATCGGGACACCTTCGGGAAATTTGATCTTATGTCTGGGAGCTGGAGCCTCACAGGCAGCGGTGATGGCGATGTATGGGATAGTCGCTGCAGATACGCTGCGAGCTGGAGGTATGGCACTCGATGAAGCAATTATCGGTTATGTGCGCAAGAAATACGGGTTGATTATCGGGCAGCTTACAGCTGAACAAGTCAAGATCAAGATTGGCGCGGCTGTTCCCCAAGATGAAGAACAGAGTATCGACATCCAAGGTCAGGATCAGGTCAGTGGACTACCCAGACCAGTGACGCTAACCACTGGAGAAATTGTGGAAGCTTTGCAAGATCCTTTAGCGGATGTGGTTGAGACAGCCCGGCGTGTGCTGGAAAAAACACCTCCTGAATTGGTGTCCGATATTATTGATCGTGGCGTCGCTGTCACCGGTGGGGGTGCATTATTGCGCGGAATTGATAAACTTCTAACAAAAGAATTGGGTGTGCCCGCTTATCTGGTAGACGACCCAACAGGTTGCACAGCCGAGGGTGCTGAAAAGGGACTGAAAATGTACCCATTGATCAGGCGAAACCTGGTAGCTGTTTAGAATACTCTCACATTACTCCAAATAATATGTCATGCGCTGCAAGTGAATAGACGGATCGATATATTGAACGCGCACATTGCTAGGGACGTTCAGGTTGATGGGTGCGTAGTTCAGGATAGCTTGAATACCCGCTTCCACTAGCTGATCGGCGACTTGCTGGGCTTTTGCGGCAGGTACGGCGATCATTGCGATTCTTATACCGGTCTTTTTTATCATGTCGACCATATAAGCACTGTCTTGTACGGTGAATTCACCAATTTGGGCTCCAATTTTACCCGGGTCGCCGTCGAAGATTACTGTGACACAAAAGCCGCGATTAGCGAATCCTTTATAGCGGGCAACTGCGCTGCCTATATCGCCAGCACCAATTACCGCTATGTCCCATTCCTGGTCGATATGGAGAATTCTACGAATCTGTTTGATAAGATAATCGATGTTATAACCAGTACCTTGTTTGCCAAATTCGCCAAATTGTGACAAGTCTTTCCGGATTTGAGCGGCAGAAATTCCTAACCGTTCCCCCAGTTCTTGAGATGATGTAATTTGGCGGGCCTCCTTTTTCATGCGCTGCAGTGAACGCAGGTATAAGGGAAGTCGTCCGACTATGATGTTGGGGATCTCTTTATCGCTCATTTAATCCTCCCGCTAAGCTCGTTATTATGATGAACGCTTTATAGTATCAATAAGAATTTACCATGATTTAGCCATTTGTGCAAATGAGCACAAACAGCGTACAAACAGTAAATGAGGATGGTATAATCGCAATGGATTGAATCATGTTTATTGATTTAGCAAAAATATATGTCCGTTCAGGAAAAGGCGGAAACGGGGCTATCCATTTTCGTAGGGAGAAATTTGTCCCGCGTGGCGGACCTGATGGAGGTGATGGGGGTAAAGGGGGCGATGTTGTCCTGGAAGTATTCCATAAGCTCAATACTCTTTCTTCATTCCGGTATAAACCTAAATTTAATGCCGATGATGGGGGCAAGGGTTCAAAGAGCAATATGACCGGTCGATCAGGCGAGGATTTGATCATCCAGGTACCACCTGGCACAGTGGTATACAATGATGAGACCGGTGAAGTACTGGGTGATTTGGTTGATCCAGGTCAGCGGTTGGTTATTGCAGAAGGAGGGCGTGGGGGTAGGGGAAATGCTCGCTTCGCGACATCCGTACGCCAGGCGCCTCGCGTTGGAGAGCGAGGTGAGCCCGGACAAGAACTTGACCTGCGCCTGGAACTAAAATTGATCGCTGATGTTGGAATCATAGGTGTGCCTAACGCTGGTAAATCAACTTTATTAGCCGCCGTGACCAATGCAAAACCTAAAATTGCATCTTATCCTTTCACCACACTGGAACCAAATTTGGGTGTTGCTAGAATAGATGATGAGACAGACTTGATTTTAGCGGATATCCCTGGACTGATCGAGGGCGCGCATCAAGGAATTGGTTTGGGTCACGAGTTTCTGCGTCATATCCAACGTACACGGGTGCTTATTCACCTTTTAGATGGCTCAGCAGAAGATCCACTGCTGGACTTTGCTCAAATAAACAGCGAGTTAGCTTTATTTGACCCAGCATTGGGGGATAAACCTCAAATCGTAGCTTTTAATAAGATGGATCTACCGGATGTAAGAGCGCGTTGGTCGGAATTTGCAGAAGATTTTAAGCATAAGGCAAAAGTGCCCAGCAGCGGAGTAATTGGGGAAAAAGATATCTTTGCAATTTCAGCATTGGCAAGGACGAATATTAAAGAGTTGCTTTATCGTGCAGCTCAAATATTGGAACAACTCCCCGATAAGCAGGAAGTGGTGGAGATGCCCGTATACAGCATTGAGAGTGACCCCCAAGATTTTATGGTTGAACGAGAAGGACTGGGTTGGCGGATCACAGGTCAGGCGATTGAAAGAGCGGCTGAAATGACTTATTGGGAGCATTTTGAATCTGTACGTCGCTTTCAACGCATATTGAATACACTGGGGATAGAAAAATCGCTGCGCGAGGCAGGAATTCAACCCGGCGATACGGTTTACATTGGCAAGTATGAATTAGAATGGCAGGATTAATAGCACGCCTGGGTGTTTTTGGCGGCACTTTTGATCCTCCTCATATCGGTCACCTGATTTTAGCCTCAGAAGCTACCGATCAGTTAAGTCTCTCCAGGGTACTGTGGGTGCTGACCCCTGATCCCCCTCATAAAAAGGGTCAGGTGATCACAGCGCTTCCCTTTCGAATCCGGATGTTGAGAGCTGCTTTGGCAGGCAACATTAATTTTGAATTCTCGGATGTGGATATCAACCGGCAGCCGCCTCATTATGCGGTTGATACTGTGAAGCTGCTGCGTCAAGAAAATCCTGCTGCCGAGCTGGTCTATCTGATGGGTAGTGATTCCATGCATGATTTACCAAACTGGCATAATCCACTTGAATTTGTGGGTGCTTGTGATGCGCTGGGTGTAATGTGCCGCCCGGATAATGATATTGACTTGACTGAAATTGAGGGTGTAATTCCCGGCGTTTCTGCCAAAGTTCAGTTTATTCGAGCTCCACTGTTGGAAATATCATCCTGCGAAATTCGTGACCGGATTGCTTTACATCGACCGTACCGTTATTTTATTCCTGATGAAGTCTATAACATCATACAAGAAGAGCGACTTTACCAATAGATAATTCAGCGAAAAAAGAGATAAGAGGGGCTCGCACGCTTGGTTCAATCAATAATCGATCGTAACCGTCTCAATTGATCTGATAACGCATTTCTTTCTCAAAAATACTCCAATGTAAGTACTTTTGGTTTTGTTTGCGTCAAGACCCATTCCAGTATTTTATAATCCTCGACTTGCAGAACCTCGTGTGCGTCAGAAAGTCTACCATCTTGGACGCGTGGTCCGCTGATATGCAGTTGGATTACGCGGTCCAACGGCAAGCGAGCCAGATACGAAAATATGTCTGTATTATGAATATCTGCGGCGACGCGTGCATGGGCGATATCTAAAAGAAAATTACAACCATCTGCATCCAGTATCCGTCTGATGGTATCCGGATTACTTTCCAGCTCATATCCTGGGAATGGAAAACCGGGCATGTTCTCGAGGAATAGCGGCACTTTGATCGCATGCTTTAAACGTGATGCCTTTCTAAGATATTGCCTGATCGACCACTCAATTGGCAGGGGAGGTATAAGCCAACCAAGGCGCTGATACATCAGCAATACCCCCGGAAGTAATAGGCTGATATGCATTGATAACCACGGGCTTTGAGTGCATTTACTATATGCACGAATGTGTGGAATGGTTTTTGGAATAAGACCCACTCCTGTAATTTGATTACTTCCGTGGTAGAGAAATTGGAAGTCAGGGTATTTATGTTTACTTTTACATATCGAATTGGCCATGTACCAGGGACCGACCTCGATCATATCGAAGGAAACATCCCCGGCTTCGATCAATGAAATTAATGGATCAGAGAGATTGGCTGCAAGTTTAAGCATGGTACACGAGATGATGTTGAGGCGGTTGAATGATAGCCTTGAAATTCTCTGTTATTGGTCTAATTCAATAAGAGTTTGAAAACTTCCTTCATCGTTTATTGTAACCATAGCCATAGGAAAGGGCAGCAAATGTCCGGGAGGATAGTCCTGGTTAGGGTTTTCAGGTCTTGAGAAGAATTGGCGAGATTCAATGAACGCACTGGACGATAGGTCACCCGATGTATAGATGCGCACTCGGAGACCGGAAGGACTTTGCCATATATATGTGTGCGGGTTGGTCTCTTGAAAGTAGTGATCGGACCAACCGGATGAGAAGCGATTCCACGGATCAATCACCAATGGGATTTTGACTTCGACAGGAGTTGAGGCGGGATATATCTGGTACTCAACTCGGATTCCATTTGGAACTAGCTGGAATTGTTTTGTTTTGGAACCGTCAAGGGAAGAAAGAAGCAGTCCTTCAGGGATGGAATCTGGGTTGAAGTAAATACCTGAATCAATAAATGCGCCTGGGATCACCCTGGGATCGGAGTAAACACCACCATCATAATTCCAAAACATAGGGTCGCTCATGCCAGTGATGAACTGGGAGGATGGTCCAATCAGTTGATGGATGCCAGTCGGTGTGCGAGCAAAAGCGAAGGACAAGTATCCGCCGTCGAGTTCGATCATTGTTAAGAATTCTTCAGATGCGAGTATACACTCTGGCTGCTCATCCCGGTCGTAGTCCTGGCTGCAATCAATTGCTGTATAAGGGGTATCTACCCATTTAGCGGCTTCAATTAGCGACCATATCTGCGGGATGTAATTTGCCCTTAGCGCGGGTAAGTCTGTCGAATAAGGGTATACGGGATTAAAAAGGGCTAGATATGCATTCCAGGCAGCTTGACCTAATTGATTTTGGGGGGCGTTCAAGAGAGCATTTAACAGTTCATCCTTTTGTTCTTCGGGTAATTGAAATTGGCTGCTTTGGCCAAATTTTTGCCAGGGAATGGATGTGGAAGATGAAACCACGGATGAACGCAGTGAGACCAGATCATGATGATCGAGCGGTTTTATCCAGGGGCGGGAGGCAATGTATTGGAAAGTCGCCCGGGCTATTTGCGGGTTCCCCCAGGTGCTCCCAGTGAGATTTCCGCCCAGCACCAGAACGTGGGGTTTTTCGTTTCCCGCTAACGAATTTGCAGAGAGGGCTGTGTTTATTAATGCCTGGCGGGTATCCATTGAAGGCCCACTCAATTCAGCTTGCTGACTGGTATTCTTATTCGTATAGTCAGGAATTGGGAAAATTGTCTGACCACGGTATTGGAAAGTGGGCACCTGCATTGTCGATATCCCATTTCCTGGTGGTTGATATTTGGTGAAAACGACCTGAGATCCGGTGAGGATTTCTGGCAGCCCGGAAGGTGTATAAAGAAAAGATTGGGGGCGTAAATTGAATTGATTTACGATTCGATCATTCTTTTCTAAAAAAGATTGGACAGCAGATTCCGGAAAACCAATTGGAGAATAGTCCTCGTCAGGTAGCGCAATTGGCAATGTGAGCAAATCATCCCCTTGCATGCTGCGAACCAGGTCTAATCCATGAAAATAATCCAATGCGGATAGCGCGATGGGGGCTGTGGCATCCAACAGGACTAAAGGAATACCGCTGCTGCGAGCGGTTCTCAATAAATTAAACAAGCCGTGTCTGCCTCCCATTGGACCAGTGTGAGCGCCGTCCCACTTGCGAAGCGCTTGGGATGGGCTGAAGGCAGGCATTGAGTTCCAGAAAGAAAATAACACGGGTGCTGGGAGTGGGGGTGGGTCTTGAAAGCCAAACGGACCTACCTCGTCGACTGGAGTCCGAGAACCGGGAGGGGTGGTATAGAGAGATATCTTATATTTTGGTTTTGACCAGGGAGCGAAGTGCGGACTTTCAAGAGCGGAGCGATTTAAACTAATCTGGATTGTATCCCAAATTGGGTCGCGCAGCACTCGAATCCCAAAATTGGCGTTGTTTTCGGCGCTTTTGCCAAAAGATTGGATCTCTCCATAGGCTGGAATTATGATAAGATGGTCCCATTCAATTCCTGCTGGTGCATCAATTGGCAGTTCAGTCGAACCACCCTCGCTGGTATCCAGAACAAGATAAAGATCGAAGTCGATGGTATCGGCGTGGTCCAGAAAGTCAAGTCGGATTTGAATTTCGTGATTGACAGTCCGCGTATAGACAGCCAGGATATCCGTTGAAGGAATGAGAGCATCGGCGGCGTCCAGAGCCCGCAAGTCGGTGTACTGCCAGGGAATGTGAGACTGCGAAAGCTGGAATGGTCCGCAAGAAAACAACCAAAAAGTAATTATTAGGGGGAAAAATCGACGCATGATGGCGTAATTATCTGATGTTTATCTTATGATTCCAAACATGAACAAGAAAATGCCGCCATCGAGGAGCTTCCACAATCACTAGCCACTTATATTAAGGAAGAGGGCCGCGGCATAGTTATTATAAGCGCGCTTGATAATACATAGGTTTACAAAAAGAAAAAAATTTCTGCAAGGGAAACCTCATCTTAGCAACCTCCATGACCAACGTAGTGGTGGGAGTATAGGTATAGCACCCGAGCCAAGTCTCAACACCCTCTAAAACGCTTTCTAAGCAATTATTTTGATATGAAAGGGTAACAAAACACAGAATAGATGTCAAGCAAACAAATTCAGGAGCGAAATTCCAGCCATGGTATTGGGTTTACTACGGGATCAATCGCCTGATAGGTCTAGCCCAAGATGGTCGCATGGGGCATCAGCTAATTTTCGCTTAACACCCCAATAGTCCTCTTTATTAATACCATTATATTTGCTTTCATATCTTAATTGGGGAGGTAAATATCCCTCTTCGTTATTTTTAATTTCCATCAAGAATATCAGAACCAATTATTTTCACAATTCTGGCTTTAGAAACCTAACCTCCATTTTCAATTTATCCTTGCCACAATCCCGCCAAAACAACACAAGCAGCACCGTTTCATAAACGCGAATCCCAAACTGTTAGCATGGTGGTTGTTTCTTTGTGGACAAGATCTGCTCCTTAAGGGAACGCAAAACGCCCCGGAATTAGCCGGGGCGATGGTTTTGGTATATTTATTGCAACCTGTAAACCGGATAGCAACGGTTGGTTGGGGTCGTGGGTGTTATTCTCCTCATTCACGGCCCATCTTTTTGTTTCCCCAGAATATTTTTTACATGGGTATATAAAAATAAAGTCCCCTATTTTCTATTAGGACAACGACCTCTCAGGCACCCCCACCGCGATTCGAACGCGGGTTTTTGCCTCCGGAGGGCAACGCTCTATCCACTGAGCTATGGGGGCGTATGGTGGGTAAAAGATTTTACCATGTGTAGCTAGTTTATCAAAGTTATGTACCACCAATGATCAACTCAACACGGTGGACCATAATATTCTGTGGAGGTACATCAAGTTCGGAAGCGACTTCTTCGGGACGACCAGTGGCACCCTCTTTGGCGCTCAAACGAGTGAATACTTGCTGACAATCGGTCTCGTCTTTCGGAATCAGCTTCATTTTAAGGATCAGAGGTCTGAGATCATAAGCCTTGCCGCGCCGCACGCGTTGAATACTGCTAGAATTTAGCAACCTATTGATCTGCGATTCTAAATCATCTACTGGTTCTAGAAAAGTGATCACATATTCAGAGGCTTCAAGGTGAGTTTGAAGGGCAGGTTCTTGGAGATCGACTTCATAAACCTGTTTGATTGCCAATCCAGGTGGGAGTGAGTTGGAGATTCTAGCCTCGATTTCGGAAATCGTTAGTTGTTCTTCCAGCCATATATCAAGAATTTCTCTTTCTCCGGTGAAACCTAAGGGTAATGGAGAAGCCAGGTTTATACGCGGCCGGGGGTTAAAACCTTTTGAATAAGCGAGCGGCAGCTGGGCGCGGCGTAATGTGCGTTCCCATGCGCGCTGTAAATCTAAGTGACCGGTATATCTCATTTCTTGCTTTTTTTCGAAGACGATTCTAATACGCATAATGATTTAAAGCAGGTTTGTTAATTAAGAGCACATAAAAACCGGGATTTTTGCTAACGCTTTCCCAAATTCTACCCCTTCAGTAATTCAATGAGGGTAGGTTGATAATTACCTCTATTAAACCTTGGTTTTCAAAGGAGATTTAACCTCAGGACAGCCCCAGAATTCGCCGGGATTGTCACGGCGCAGGTCAGCAAAGGTCGGTAATATCCCGCATGCAAAACACTGCTCACGGCAGTCCAGGCGTGTTTGGCCGCTCTGACTCCATAGATAATCTTCAATTAGAAACTTCTTGCGGACAGTTGTATCGATATGTTCCCAAGGGAAGACCTCGTCGATGGGACGTTTCCGCTGGGTATAAAAGTCTGGATCAAGACCAGCATCAGCAAAAGCTTGCATCCAAGTATCGTAGTTGAAATGGTCTTTCCAGGCATCGAACTTCGCCCCGCGCTGCCAGGCATTATAGATCACATCAGCCATACGCCGGTCGCCGCGTGACAGCCAGGCTTCCAACATAGTGGACTCGGGTTCGGTCCAGTTAAGTTTTAAGCCGCGGCCGCGCAGGGTGCGTTTGAGAAGGTCTTGTTTGAGCTTGATTTGGTCAATTGTGTCGCATGGCACCCATTGAAATGGGGTGTGAGGCTTGGGAACGAAAGTACCAACTCCTGCAGTCACCCGGACTCGATTCCCCACCACCTTCCTGCCTTCTTTCAGTACCAATTTGCAAAGATCCGCGATCGCCTGTACGTCCTCGAGCGTTTCTGAGGGGTGACCGATCATAAAATACAGCTTGATGTTCGTCCAACCGCGCGAATAAATACCCCGGACCGTTTCAATAAGCTGAGAAGTATTCACAGGTTTATTGATGATGTTTCTCATACGTTCGGTGGCAGCCTCAGGAGCCAGTGTAAAACCACCCCGGCGGGCGTCTTTTAAGGCGTCCATCAGATCAACGGAAAACGATTCGATGCGCAAAGAAGGTAAGGAGATCGAAAGATGACGGTCTTTAAACTTTTGACTGATAGTGTTAACCAGCTCGAGTATATGCGTATAGTCAGATGAGGAGAGAGATAATAGACCAATTTCCTCATAGCCAGTATAGGCGAGGGACTCTTCGATCGCATGAATGATCTCATCAACGGGTCTTTCACGAACGGGTCGGGTGACCATTCCCGCATGACAGAAGCGGCAGCCGCGTGTGCAGCCGCGCATAATTTCGATCGGGATGCGGTTGTGGACGATATCTATGTAAGGAACGATAAAACGGGTTGGTGGAGGCAGAAGTTTTGGAAGGATGCGCTTGATGACAGGCAGCGGTGCCTGGTCCTCCAGGTTTTCGATGTGCGAGAAAGTTCCGTTTGAGAAGTAATGAGCTTTGTAAATGGAAGGCACATAAACGCCCCAAATTTTTGCCAGGGAGACAAGTAGTTCGTTTCGAGTCACTCCTCTTTGTTTCCAAGTAGTGTAGGCATCTACAACCTCACCGATCGCATCTTCCCCCTCTCCGATCACAAAAGCATCGATAAATGGGTGCATAGGTTCAGGGTTGAAAGCGGCATGTCCACCGGCAATGATGAGTGGGTCTTCGCCGGTGCGATTGGCAGAAAATAAAGGGATCTGTGACAGGTCCAGCAAGTTTAATGTGTTGGTATAAAGGGTCTCATATGGTAAGGAGATTCCAACGATATCAAAAGCTGCTAAGGGATGTTTGCTTTCCAGAGAGTAGAGAGGCAACCTGGATGACCGCATGGCGTTTTCCATATCGAACCAGGGTGAATATACCCGCTCAGCCAGTACATCAGGTCGTTGATTTAGGAGATCATAAATTATGGTCAGACCCAGGTTTGGCATCCCAAGGTCATAAATATCCGGGAAGGCTAATACGACGTGGGTTTGAATGGCTTCCCAGTCTTTAACAACTTGATTTAATTCACCGCCAATGTAGCGCCCAGGTTTTTGAACGGTTGGAAGAATCCTTTCGAGCTTATTCGTAATCTCTGCGGGAGTTATCAATGCTTGTTTATTCATAGGTCAATTGTTAAGTAATGAAAAAGGGTGAAAATTTATGACGGAGCGCACGGAGAGCACAGAGTTTTTATATCTATTTCGGTGATCTCAGTATGGGAAAAAAGCCCGAGTAATGTTTATTAAGCAAAATTAGCATCTATGTATTGAACAGCAGGATTATAACAGAGATATGCTAAATTCGGACATAACCAATCCAATATTATAGTGCATCTCGAAAATAATAAAATGCCCCCGGGAAAATATTGGGGGCATTTCTATATAGGACAATTTGATAATCACTCAAAGATCCATTTATCTGTGGCTCGCTCCCAAGAGACCAACTCATCAGGTTTGAACCATAAGGATACTTCTTTCACCCCAGTCTGTGGAGCGTCAGAAGCGTGGGTTAAGTTGCGACCAATTTCGAGCGCAAAATCATGACGAATTGAACCTGGAGCAGCCTCCGTGGGGCGGGTGAGACCCATAGTCTGACGCACAGCAGTGACAGCATTCGGTCCTTCCCATACCATCGCCATCACCGGTGAGGATGTGATGTAGAGGATCAAGTCATCGTAAAAATCCAGACCTTTATGAATTGCATAATGGGTTTCGGCAAGTTCTTGACTGACATTCATGAACTTGGCAGCTATCAGGCGCAGGCCGCGGCGTTCTAATCGTGAAATTATTTCTCCGACCAGGCCTCGCTGGACGCCATCCGGTTTGATGAGCACAAGAGTTTGTTCCATATATATCTCCATACATTAAATGAGTTCTTCGGCTTTCGAATAGGCATCCATAGCTTCACTTATTTGGTTGTTACGCAGATATGCATCTCCGAGTTGGTGCCAAATGGGAGCTTTTTCAGGATTACTATCAGCGGCTTCCTGCAAATCGGAGATCACAATAGGGAGTGATTGCCTTGATTTGATCAATTTGTCATATTGTGACATGGCATGATCCATGTCCCCGGAATTAAAAGCCTTGCGAGCGTTCTGTATCTCGGATGGGACATCCTCTCCAAGGTCTTTTATGAAGGGTTCAACTGACTTCTCACCTGACTTTTGTTCGGAGATTGAGTCTTCCTGGGGTTGAGCAACAGGCTCTGGCTCAGCAGTTATTTCTGGGGGAGCTTCTTCACCGGATATACCAATAGTATCTGACACATCAGCATGTTCTGGGATGGCTTCGTCCTCGCGTGCCCCATCAGGCTCTGACTCCGCTGCAAATTCTTGGAGGTTTTCTTCCTCGGCTAATTCCGCCAACCAATCAGGAATATCGGCAATCTCATCGGACGGTGTTTCAGGTTCTAGTTCTCCAGATTCGACTTGGACCTCTTCAATACCGGGTACTCGCACCGGTTTAGTGTCGTCTTCCAGTGCTGGTTCACCTGCAGCCTCTTGGAGCCAATCGCTGCGTTGAGTGGGTTGAATTTGCTCTTCGGCCTCTTCACCTTTCTCGGTCGGAATAATCACAGGTGTTTCGGAAGGTCCCTCGCTTAATTCTGTGTCCACTGGAGTGGTCTCATCATGATCGTGTATTGCCATTGCACCAACGACAGGTTCAATTTCAATGCTTTCCTGAGATACGTCCGCTTCCAACCCTTCTGTAACATCAGAGGGTATAGTGCCTAATTTTTCGACGGTAACTGCTTGATCGGAAATACTCTCAACAGCAGTGTCTTGCATAATTGCTTTTGAGGCATAGGGATCAATTTCTTCAAGACGATCCTGATATATTTGGGCTTCCTTATCTCGACCGCTACTAATTAGAAATTTGGTCATGATATAGTTGGCATCAAAACTGAATGGCAGTTTTGTAAGCACATCGCTGGCAACTTCTGCGGCTTCGTTCTCCTGTCCCATCTTAAGATATACATCAGCCAGCAGGATTTTGAGATCCAGTCGATTTTGATCTTCTGATAAAGCGGCGTGTATTTCAGCGATTGCCTGCTGGAAAAGATCGCCTTTAATATACATGCGGGCTAATGCCCCACGAGTCAGGCGTACTTTATGCGGTCTGACACCTTCTCGAAGTCCAAAGAGACGGAGAAGTTCTCCCTGTATGGTGGTGTTGGCTGGTTGGACTTCGAAAGCGCGTTCCATGTGCCAGATTGCTTCGTCAAGTTTCTCGTCCTCTTCGCGAATGACGCTCATCCCCACATGCGATACGAAGTCATCTGGAATGGATGAAAGGACGCGCTGGAATATATCTGATGCGTCGTTGTGTAGTTTGCCGGCGAGATATGCTTCTCCAAGCAGACGGTAAGTGTCCACATGTTTTGGGTAATAGTGCAAAATTTGTTGGCAGTGCTCTGTGGCAGCCTCGGTATCCCCAGAATCAATTAAATTCCTAATTTCACTATTGTATGTTCTTAAAGAAATATTTGACATATTTTTATGTGCTCCCGTGCTATAAGTATGCCTTAACCTTAATAAAGTTGCAAGGGAAGAATGCAAAATTTTGCACGATTATGTTGTTCCCCTGGGTGAGACTGCCGGCTCAAAATGCGTTAGCTGGCAATTAAAAAGCAGCTCACCTTCGGTAGGCGGCTCAAAATACATGAGCGGCTCGAAATACACGAGCGGCTCGAAATACACGAGCTTGGTAAAATGCACTCTTCCCGGACGTGTTTTCCCGGGTAACTGAGGAAGATAAAAAATGAGATTGTTTGGTCTTTTGTAGCACGATTACCACTCAGAAAGGTGGCATCTTGGCGAGTCATAAATTTGAATCACGCCGGGGAACATAATGTTTGAGTAAGAGATTTCGGGTTTACCTGAGATTATTAATACTTCAAATCGAAGCCGGTTCCTCGGTGGGGAGGGCTGCAAAACGCGCTTTAGTTGATTGGTTAAGCCAGAGGAAACCAAGTACCGCAATGAAACAAATGATTCCCGCAGCGTACCAAACAAAATTGGGGTCATAATTGTCCAAGACCAAACCCGCTGCCCAGGGACCGAAGGTTGCGGGAAGCGCCCAGGCCAAACTGAAGACTGCCATGTAACGCCCGCGCATATCTTTGGGAGAAAAATTTACGGCAAGGGCTTGCGAAACAGGCATCACGATCATCTCGCCTATGGTAATCAACACAATCGCGAAGACAAAAAAGAAATATGCCCCAACAAAACCAAACATGCTGAAGCCCACCAAGTAAAACCCCGATCCCAGGGCCATCATAAGCATAGGTGAATATTTTTTCACCCGGCGGGTCACCCAGAATTGGAACAAGACGACGGTGATCGCCGAGGAAGTTAGTAAAAGACCGTAACCCTGTGGGGATACCCCGTGCACGTCACGCAAGTAAACTGAAAGCGTATTGTACATTTGAATGTAAACTACCAGCATCAGCATGGAGGTGATGATGTACGCTATAAACAACCGGTCGGCGATTACTTTTCGATAGCCAGCCAGTGTTTGGAGTATAGTTTCCCCATCTTTATCCTCTTCTGCCTCGGGCATCGTTTCGGGAATCTTGTGGTAAACAATCACTGCTGTTATTAGACTGCTTACGGCGTCCATCACGAAAAGCAACAGGAATGAGCGCGCTGCCATTAACCCACCGATGCTTGGACCCACGATCCAGGCTAAGTTGCCAGCCACACGCATAACGCTAAATCCTTCAGCGCGCTTTTCTTCGGGCAGTATATCGGCGATCATAGCTTGCCATGCTGGTCCAGCGACATCCGACAGCAGTCCTACAACGACCGCAAGTATGTAGAACACATTCAGGTTATCCACTAATCCCATCGTTACGCTGCTCAGGGCGCTGAACACCAAGCCGAATAGAACTATCACTTTGCGGCCGAAACGATCAGCCAACGCGCCACCCAGCAAGTTGCCCAGTAATCCCGAAAACGAGAAAATCCCGATCAACACTCCGGCTTGGGTCATGCCGACATTGAACTTCTGGGTGATATAGAGGGCGAAGAAAGGGAAGATCAGGGTGCCGCCGACGCGATCAATGAAACTGGCAAATACCAGGATCCAAAACCTGGACGGGAATTCGTTGTAAGTGGATTTAATTTTGTTCAGCATTTGTTTTTCTTAAGCCGAAGATGGAGAATAGATTTAAAGAATCTAAAATCGATATGAAGACTTTCCACCAAACCAGCAATCTTATTTCGCTGCCTACCCACGCAAAATCATTTTCTAAGTTATATGCTCGAAATCGCAACTATTCACGTATATTCTACATCGGTTTCATCCGTTTAACCCTTGGATATGCAATTCTATTTTACGGTGAAATAGAACTATCTCGAAAGTGGTAACAAGGTTAAAAAACAAATCATATTCTTTTCACTATCCCCATATTTTGAAAATAACTTGCTTACACTGAAATCAGATCAAGCAACGAGTGAAATTCGATACGAAGCCCTGACCTCCCCAGTGCGATTAATTTTTAGGTCTTATTCGCTGTGCCTTGATCCAATTCTAAAATTACATTATAATATATTGGTCAGACCACCTGTCCAACTGATGTACTTATGG
This sequence comes from uncultured bacterium, assembly GCA_965603285.1. Taxonomy (GTDB): domain Bacteria; phylum Chloroflexota; class Anaerolineae; order Anaerolineales; family UBA4823; genus JAUWPO01. Next base: position 24,191 of record CBFDCK010000011.1, on the reverse strand, counting down.
GTGTATGCAATGACAACAGAATTAAAACCTATTAGACAGCAACGTGTCTACAATACCATCGTTGATCAAATCCGAGTACTTATCGAAGATGGTTCCTGGGGACCAGGGCAAAAAATACCGCCTGAACGTGAGCTTGCTGAGAAACTCTCTGTTGGGCGAACTTCAGTACGAGAAGGTTTACGCATTCTCGAAGCAATGCGTTATATAAAAATTATTCAAGGTGACGGGGCATTTGTTAGAGATCGAGCAAAAGTATCCAGCGGTTTTAACAAGCTGCTTGATATCGTTCAGGATGATGATTATCTTGTAGACCTGATGGAAGCCAGGGAGTTAATCGAGTCACAAATAGCTTTCCTGGCTGCAGAAAGTGCTACTCATGAAGATATTCGAATACTAGAGGAAATAGTTGATCGGCAGTCATATCAAATCGAAAAGGGGGGAGATGGCAGCGAAGAAAATATTGAATTCCATATATATTTGTCAGAAACTACGGGAAATATTGTTTTGACTGAATTACAAAAATCATTTCTATCACTGGCCCATGCGGTTATTGCAAACCAATTCAAAATCCCCGGCAGACCTCAGGAATCGGTTGAGCAACATAGGGACTTAATCCAAGCGATCAAGGAACGAAATCCTACAGAAGCACATCGATTGATGTTAGCCCATCTAAAAAGTCGATATATATTACCTAAGTAACCTCTTGAAAATGGTACAGTTTAATGGGTTTTTTTTATCTGACTAAACGAAAACAATGATAGATATTCAATTTGCTGATCTAGAAACCTGATGAAAAAATTATAAGCGTAATTTTAGAGGGAGAAAAAGTATGAAAGCAGCGATCTGGCACGGACGCCAGGATATTCGGGTTGAGAATATTCCTGAGCCGCCATCTCCTCCACCAGGACAGGTTAAGATCGAGGTGAGATGGTGTGGTATCTGTGGTACCGATTTACATGAGTATCTTGGAGGACCACTTAAGATCCCGGCTGATGCACCACATCCTTTGACAGGTGTCCAATCCCCTGTTATCTTAGGTCACGAATTGGCCGGAATAATCGTCGAGATCGGTTCAGATATTAATCACCTAAAAGTCGGCGATAGGGTCGCGACACAAACCCTGATTGGGTGCTTGGAATGCCAATGGTGTAAGTCGGGTTTGATGGGTTTGTGCCCCAACCTCGCTTTCCTGGGTAAATCCTGGTATAGCGGTGGATTTTCTCGATTCGTAAACGTTTACGATTATATGTGTTACAAGCTTCCACCAGATGTTCCAGATGAGATTGGCGCAATGGTTGAACCTTTCGCCGCCGCGGTTAGAGCAGTACATCGAGCCAAGATTAAACCAGGTGAAAGTGTCGCCATAATTGGTACTGGTCCGATTGGTCTCATGGCATTGCAGGCAGCGCACATAACCGGAGCCGGGCAGGTTGTAGCAATTGAGCCAGCCGTTAATCGGCGGAAATTGGCACTGCAGTGCGGTGCAACAGCCGTGGTTGATCCTACGAGCCAGGACCCATTGGATGCCGTCGCCGAATTTACCGCTGGAGCTGGAGTAGATGTAGTGATCGAGTGCGCTGGCGTGGAGGTAACAGGTATCATGGCAGGGAGAATGGCTAGACGCCAAGGACGCGTAATAATTTTAGGCGTCTTTGAACGACCTGCTCTGTTGGATTATACAAATCTAGTCTTTGAAGAAAAAGTAGTGCTGGGCAGCATGGGGGGGTATGGAGTTTTCGATGAGGCTATAAAAATGATGGCTGAAGGGAAGTTTCAAGGAGATCCATTGATCACAGGACGAATTGGTTTAGATGATATAGTGACTGAGGGTTTTGAGGTGCTGATTAAGGATAAGGAAAAGCACATCAAGATTTTGGTTTCACCCATTTGAACTGGGAAGCAGGTAGTGTTTAAATATGCGAGAGATTGATCGAGCTTTATATTCACAATATGCATATCGGGTAAATCTATGAAGAAGTACAGAGGCGCAATTCTGGGGTGTGGACAGGTATCCCGCCACCACTTACGTGGATGGGAACAGATCGAAGATGTCGAAATAGTTGCTTTGTATAATCGAACATACAGCCGGGCAGTGGAACGTGCTCAAGAATTTGGTTTTCCTCTGGAGCACGTTTACGGTGATTATTTGGAATTATTAGCGAAAGAGGAATTAGATTTTGTAGATGTCGCTTCCGCACCATCTGCCCACAAAGAGCAAGTCATTGCTGCTGCTAAGCATGGATACCAGGTATTATGCCAAAAGCCGTTGGCGTCAACCGAAGAAGATGTATTGGAAATGATCGCAGCCTGTAAGGCGGCGAATGTGCTTTTCTCCGTCAACGAAAACTGGCGTTGGCGCACTTGGTATCGCGATATAAAGGAAATAATGGGTCGCAGGGTCATTGGGGAACCTCGGTATATCAGGATCACAAAACACTCAAACATCACATTACCAGGGGAAGATGGAAGCCCTCCCTCATTAACGAAAAAACAGCCTTATACAATGGATCTGGATCGATTGATCATTTTTGAGTGGGGAACGCATATTCTCGATATTTTACGGTTTTTATTTGGCGAAATCAATAGTGTTTACGCATCTATGGAAAATTTTAGCCAGTATTTTAAAGGCGAGGACAGAGCCATGCTGGTAATGGATGTCAATGGTATTTCCGCACTTATTGACGCCAGTTGGGCTTCATGGAACACGACATCACAGATGTTAGAACAGGTTGTAATAGAAGGAGATGAAGGAAAAATTGAAATCTTGCCTGAATTAGGAAATATACTTCGTGTGTCCAGCAGAAGTGAAAACTGGGAGAGACCGGCTTTCCAGGGAGACCCGAAAGACGCTTATCAAGCCAGTTATACCGCGGCTCTCCGTCATTTTATAGATTGTTTGAGAACAGGAGAAATGCCAGAAACCGTCATTGAAGATAATTACAAAACGGTTACGGCCACGTTCGCTGCATATGAGTCTGCCGATAAACGACAGGTAGTTTATTTGGATCGCTGAGGTACGTAATGGTTTTTACACTTTTTCAGAAAAGTGAGTACACATCACGTCTCCATAAAGTTCAGGCGTTAATGGAGCAGGAAAATTTATGCGCATTGTTTCTAACCAGCGGACCAAACCATTATTACTTGAGTGGTTACCCTCATGAGTGGAATGCTCCATCCCGCCCATCAATATTAATTATTCCTCTTCAGGGCGACCCTACATTAATTGTGCACAAAGGTATTAGGGAGGAGGTACAGAGATATAGTTGGATAACCAATATACGCACTTATAAGCAGCGTTCTCAGGCACCACTCAAAGAGATTGAAGAGGCTATCCTTGATACAGGAATAAAGGGTGGCGAAATCGGTGCTGAGCTTGCTTTCGAACAACGCATGGATATATCGTTGAAGGATTTTCTTAAACTTCAACTAACGCTTCCTCAATTTGAATTCGTAGACGCAGGCAATTTACTGTTGTCAGTTCGCACAACAAAATCACCCGCTGAGATTACATTAATGCGACGAGCCTGTCAAATAACTGGCCAATCATTTGAAGAAGCATTTTCCAAAGCCAAATCAGGGATGTCTGAAAATGAGATTAGCAGGCTGATACAAATTGCTATTATCAAGAGAGGGGGAGCCAAGACCAAAATGTGGATGACATCTGGAGAAGGTAATTATTCTTTTAATGCTAAGGGACCAACCGACCGGGTAATCCGGAATGGAGATTTTATTTGGGTGGACGTTTCTTGTAATGTAAGTGGATATTGGTCGGATTTTTGTCGCGCGGCCGTTATTGGTCAACCCAGTTTGCTGCAGGAACAGACACAGCAGCGTATAAGTGAGATTACCTTCTTGGGGGTAGAGATGGTGCGTCCCGGTATCAAGGTTTCTGAAATTGCTAAAACAGTCAATCAAGCCATGCAAGATTTAAACATTGATATTCTGCATCAGATTTCAGTTGGCGCTTCTCGAATTGGTCACGGAATTGGATTAACGCAAACTGAACCCCCCCAGGTTGCAATATTTGATGAAACCGTATTAAAAACGGGTATGGTGATTACGATTGAACCAGCTATCGCTACCTCTTATGGCACTTTTCGAGTTGAGGAGGATGTTCTAGTCACCACGGATGGCTTCGAAGTGCTATCTGAAACTCAGAGAGAGTTATGGGTGATTCAATAATTTCGAAGGATGCAATCCATGAATCGGACCTCGATTGTTGATCTTACTTTACCAATATGTTCCGGTGGTTCTGCTCCCCCAAAGATGCCGCGCCCGGTATTTGAACTGGTACGTACTATGGAAAAGGACTGTTGTCGTACAAGTAAAATTTCGTTATACAACCATTCAGGTACGCATATGGATGCACCAAGTCATTTCCTGGAATCTGGGGACACAATAGACACACTTGGTCTTGAATTATGCATTGGTAAAGCATTTGTGGTAGATGTTTCCAATCTCGATGCAGGAAAACGGATTCAAGCGAAAGACCTGGGTGATGTGGCTGGGAAATTAAGAGAAGGAGACCGGCTTTTGTTCTACACGGGATGGGAGCGTTTTTATCCAGAAGAGATATATTATCATAATTTTCCTGCTCTTTCTCTTGAGCTTGCGCATTGGTTAGTCGAGAAGAAAATCTCTTTAATTGGAATTGATACCAGTTCTGTTGCAGCCGTGGATGACTGGGATGAGGTAACGACAATTCATAAGGTATTGCTTTCTAATGGAATAATATTAATTGAAGGTTTGTCAAATCTGGACAAGTTGCCGTTTGGTCATCAAGTTGATTTGATTTGTCTTCCAATGAAATTAGTGAATATTGATGGCGCGCCCGCTCGTGTAGTTGCGATTTTAGAGGAGGATATATGATCACAGAAAATGATTTATTCTACGACCTCAATGAATTGATTGATATGCACATCCATACGGCTCCTGATGTGCGTCCTCGATATGCCGATGATATCCGTACAGTGCGCGAGGCAAAAGATGCTGGTATGTCAGCGGTTTTGATCAAATCGCACCAGACCCTTACTTCTGATCGGGCCAGGATCGCCGAAGATATCGTTGGCGGTATTCGTGTCTTTGGAGGATTGGCACTTAATGACGCTGTTGGTGGGTTGAATCCATTTGCCGTAGAAATAGCCATAAACATGGGGGCTAAAGAAATATGGTTGCCAACCCGCAGTGCAGCCCAGGCCAGGAATGAAGATGGATTGCTTGGCGGCATTACAATAACGACCGATGATGGTCGTTTGAAGTGCGAGGTCTGGCGGATACTAGAAATGGCTCGAGACGCGAATGTGATCCTGGCTAGCGGTCATATCTCACCTGCAGAAACTGTTCAGCTCGTCAAAGAGGCGCGCAAGATGGGGTTGCGCAAAATTGTTGTTACCCATCCAGAAGCGCATTTCACCTGGATGCCGGTTGAAATCCAAAAAGAGATAGCCTCCGATGGAGTATATTTTGAGCGATGTTATGTGGATACAACCCCCACAATGAACTCAACCGTGACCGTTGCTGAAATTGCATCCCATATTCAAGAGGTTGGCGTGCAATATACGGTGGTATCTACCGATTTTGGGCAAGCGATTAGTCCGCCACCTGTTGAGGGGATGCGTGCTTATTTAGCCAAGTTATCGCATCATGGTATCACCGAAGAAGAAATCCGGAAAATGGCCAGGGAAAATCCAGCGAACTTGCTTGATCTATAGAGGCGAACCGATGGCAAAGAAAGCCTATCATCAATCTTTAAATATTTCAAGGGAAGTACTACTATCCAACATGCTACGCAAGATGTATCAGATTCGATACTTTGAACAAGTCGCGGGACGTTTGTATCAAAAGGGGCTGGTAAAAGGGGGAGTACACCCTTATATCGGTCAGGAGGCAATAGCCGTTGGTATCAGCACCCATCTGCGAAAGGATGATTTGATCACCAGCACGCATCGAGGGCATGGTCACCATATTGCCAAAGGAGCTGATCTCAACCGGTTATTAGCAGAAGTGATCGGAAAGGAAACAGGGTATTGCAAAGGGCGCGGCGGTTCCATGCACGTTGCCGCATTTGATGTAGGTAGTTTAGGAGCCTTTGCCATCAATGCGAGCGGTGTACCAGTGGCAGTAGGAGCAGCCCTGTCTGCAGTTCTGCAGGATAAAGATATTGTAATTATTGCTTATTTTGGAGAAGGAGCCTTAGCCCAGGGGACTCTCCATGAATCGCTGAATATGGCTTCTGTTTGGAAATTACCAGTCATCTTTGTATGTGAAAACAATGAATACGCCGTATCTACTCCTTCTGAGATGACAATATCCTATAAGGATATGAAAGCCTTTGCAGAGGTCTATAGTATGTGGGGAGAAGATATTAACGGGCAGGATATTATGGAGGTTTATGAAATAGCGGGAAAGGTCATAAAGAGAGCCAGAGAGGGGAAAGGACCAGCTTTCATCCATGCCAGAACATACAGATTTGAGGGGCATTACTTTGGTGAGCCGCAAATTTACCGCCCACGGGAGGAAGTGCAAGAAGCACGCAACACCTTGGATCCTATCAGGATATTCATCGACTATTTATTTACCCATAACCTGATGAGTCAGGAAGAAGCTCAGAAGATTGATCAACAAGCACAAGAAGATATCCAAAAAGCGTTGACCTTTGCCGAAGAAAGCCCGGAGCCTAAGCCAGAGGAGTATGCGAAATATGTCTACGCCTGAAAAAACAGAAAGTCCTCGCGAGATAACATACATGCTGGCAATTCGAGAGGCGCTTCAAGCCGAGATGAGGCGAGACTCGAATGTGATTTTGCTGGGCGAAGACGTTGTACGACATGGAGGCGGATTTGGCGTCTCGAAGGAATTGTGGGAGGAATTTGGCGATAAACAAGTCCGCAATACACCGATTTCAGAAAACGGTTTTGTGGGGGTCGCACTCGGATCAGCAATGACGGGCATGCGTCCCGTCGTTGAGATTATGTTTGCAGATTTTTCTGCTCTTGCGATCGATCAAATATGTAATCAGGCGGCAAAAGTGCGTTATATGTCTGGGGGACAAACAAAAGCACCAATGGTTGTTCGCTTACCCCAGGGTGGTCTTTCCTGGAAGAGTGCCGCCGCCCAGCATTCACAGAGTATTGAGGCCTGGTATGTGCATGTTCCAGGGTTGAAAGTGGTCTTTCCATCTACACCTTATGATGTAAAAGGACTGTTACGCTCAGCCATCCGCGATGATAATCCCGTCGTATTCTTGGAACATAAAGCGCTTTATGGTTTCAAAGGGGAAGTGCCTGCCGATGATTATACAATTCCTCTTGGACAAGCGGATATTAAACGCCAGGGTAAAGATGTCACCATTGTAGCCAGTGGTTATATGGTTCATTTTGCCCTGGAAGCAGCAACACAATTAGCTGAAGCTGGTATTGAAGCCGAGGTGATCGATCCGCGAACACTCAAACCCTTAGACGAAGAAGCGATCTTCGTTTCTGTGAGAAAAACACACCGCGTTGTAATGGTTCAGGAAGCAAGTCAAACCGCGGGAGTCGCTGCTGAATGGGTCACGCGCGTTCAGGAAGTATGCTTTGACTGGCTGGATGCACCAATCAGACGTTTAGCGGGGAAAGACGTCCCTATTCCATATGCAAATTCTCTCGAACAGCAGGTTTGGCCGCGCCCAGATGACATCGTACAAGCAGCAACTGAGGTTTGTTATCGATGATACGGGAGGACTGTTGAATGGCAATAGAAATCATTATGCCACGCCTCACTCATGATATGACCCATGGGGTTATGGTGCGGTGGTTAAAATTAAATGAAGAATACGTACAAAAAAATGAACCGCTTTTTGAAGTCGAAACTGATAAGGCGGTCTCTGAGGTGCTTTCTGAAGACGAAGGATATCTGGGAGGGGTTATTGCACACAAGGGTGATGAGGTTCCAATTGGATCGACGATTGCCTATTTGCTGTCTAAAGGAGAATCTCCCCCCAGGTTAGTAATTTCTGAGGAAAGCACCTCCTCATTCCTCCGTCCTGAGCAGCCTGAAACGATAATAATAAGTTCTAAGGCTGAGAATGAATTTTCACCGGAAATCCAAAGAGCAAGACGTCTTCCAAAAATAACCGCATCTCCGATAGCCAAACGTATCGCCAAGGATCACCGGGTTGACCTATCGCTGCTCACCGGTTCTGGTCCCCGGGGTCGCATTATTGAAAGGGACGTTCAGGCGTACCTCGACCAACAAGCGATCCCTTCAGAGCAGGTCGCGGACCAGGAAACGTATGATGAAGTTCCTCTCAGCAAGATGAGACAGACTATCGCTGCTCGGTTGTCTGAGAGCACCAGGACCACGCCTCACTTTATTTTGGAAGTGGATGTCAATATGGCGGAAAGCCGGCGAATGCGCCAGTACTTCAATGATTCCCAACCTATCAAGATAAGTTACACAGCAATCTTGATAAGAGTTGTCTCACGAGCTTTGCAGAAACATCCACAGATGAATGTGTCTTATCAAGGGGATTGTTTACATCGCTTTCGAAATATCAATCTGGGGATTGCCGTTGCTACCCAAGATGGACTGCGCGTCCCGGTGCTGAAAAGCGTTAATGAACGAGATCTAAAAGGGATCCAAGTGGAATTGGAGAAGATTGTCGATAGCGCGAAAAACGGCCGCATCAGGCAAGAAAACCTTGGTGGAGGGACATTCACAATTTCTAATTTGGGGATGTATGGAATCGATCGCTTTCAAGCAATTATTAATCCACCTGAGGCAGCTATCCTGGCAGTGGGTCGTATACGCGATCTTGCCTGGGTCACTGCGGAGGGTATTCTCCAGCAACCCATTATGAATTTACGACTGAGTATCGACCACCGCGCCCTTGATGGGGTAGTAGCAGCGCCCTTTATGGTAGATATCCAGAAATCGCTGGAAAATCCAGATTATCTTATTTAGCAGGCTGTTATCATCGAAGGAGCAAGATATGGGTCTTTTTGAAGAAAAACACTTTAAAACCAGGTTAGAGAAAATAAGGACCGCCATGCAAGTGGAGAACTTGGACGGTCTCCTGGTATACAGTTGGAAGCGTGGACAGGTACGTTATGTGTCTGGTTACCATCCTAATTATGTTGCTAATGTGGCAGTCGTCGTGATTCCGGTGTCAGCCCGTCCTGCAATGTGGATACGTTTTGCATTTGACCTTGAAAGGGCACAAAAACAGAGCTGGATCGAGGAAATATTTGCCAGCGGAAATATGAACCGCCTCGCATTAGACACAGCTACAGCCATTCGAGAGCGAATAAGCACGGTAAACCGTATTGGTCTCGTGACGGGGGATGGAATGATGGAAGAAATGCCGCGTACATTTTTCCAAACGATAAAAGATGAATTACACACTACCGATTTTGTTGAAGCAGAACATATTTTACAGGAAATTCGCGAGATCAAATCAAAAACAGAATTTGAAGCACTGCGCCATTCTGCATCTGTCGCTGACGCCGGATTCAAAGCCGCTTTAGAATTATTGGAACCTGGATGCAACGAATTCGAACTGGTCGGGACAGTAGAAGGCACAATCCGGAAACAGGGGTGTGGCGATCATTTGGTGGTCATCTCTTCCAGGGGAATTGCAGACTTGATACGTCCACCTCAAGATAGAACTTTTCAAGCTGGAGACAACGTCATCCTTGAGGCGGCGGTTGAAAAAAATGGTTATTGGGTTCAAGCTGCTCAGACATTTTTTATTGGTGATGTAAACCAAAAACAAGCAGGCATCTACCAGGCTACCTATCAAGCCTATCGGGCTGGCGCAGCGGCAGCAAAACCAGGCAATACGTGTGCTGATATTGCCACCGCGGCGAAAACCTCATTAGAGGTAGCCGGTTATGGAGATTATATAGAACAGGATTACGGTCATGGGATTGGTTTGGATCTACCAGAACCTCCCAGAATTGAATTGGATAACCACACCTTGATTAAACCTGGCATGGTGCTGGTTATTCATCCAGCTTTGCGCGTACCTGGGGTTGGCGGTGCATTTATTGGCGGCACGGTCCTTATCACAGAAACGGGTCCTGAGTTGCTGCATAAAATAAGATCTACACCAAAAATTATCGAAAGGAGACAGAAGTGACTACAAAAATTCGATTCTTGGGAATTGCGGCTTTTGAAATCACGAATTCGAAGGGTCAGGTGGTGTTAATAGACCCCTGTTTGAGCGATAATCCTGCCAGCCCGGTAGGAGTGGATGATTTTGAGCGCGTTGATTTAGTTCTGGTAACTCATTTGGCAGTAGACCACTTGGGGGACACGGCAGATATTGTAAAAAAGTTTAACTGTCCAGTTGTATGTGGGGCGGAAGTGCGAGTTTATTTACAGCAAGTAGAGGTTCCCTGGGAGTTAATGTACAAGGTCCCCTGGGGAGGGCAGGTCAACCCCTTAGGGATTCGTGTCCGGGCAGTTCAATCCAATCATACCTCTTTTGGACAGACACCCGATGGGCAATATGTTAGCGGTCCTCCACTGGGGTTCATCGTGTATCCCGATCCTGGAGTGCGTATATACCATTCAGGAGATACCGCAATCTTTGGCGACTTAAGACTTATAGGTGAACTCTACCGACCAAATATTGGATTGTTGTGCGCCTGCGAGCTAGAGGAAGAGTATCTAAAATCTTTAGGGCTGAAGGATCATTTTGGAAATGAGATGAACGGAGACGAGGGCGCTCTTGCAGCGATGTGGTTGGGGTTGGACTTTGCAATTATTTGTCATTACCTAAACCCGGATGGACGTGAGGATGTAAAGAAATTTATGAATATTCTTGAAAATCGCCATTCAGAGGAATTAGGCCCCTTGATGACTCCTATGTGTATGTATCCTGGTGAAGTGTTTGAATACCCGGTGCGAGAGGAGTAAATAATGCGTTTAAAAAATAAGGTCGCGATTATCGCAGGTGGTGGATTAGGGATTGGGCGCAGCACGGCTTTAGTGTTTGCTAAAGAAGGAGCAAACATCGTCATCGGTGATCTGAATCAAAAAGCTGGCGAAGATACCGTTGAGCAAATTCGAGCGATAGGCGCCGAAGCTTATTTTGTCCATACAGATGTTTCTGTAGCTGCACAAGTGAATAATCTTGTCTCGGCGACTTTGAAACATTTCCAAACCATCGATGTGCTTTTCACCAGTGTTGGTATATACGCACGTGGAAAGCTTGCCGAAACGGACGAAGAAGTATGGGATCAGATGATGAAAGTCAATGTCAAAAGCGCGTATTTACTCAGCAAGGCGGTCATACCTGTAATGAAAGAAGCTGGTAGAGGTTCAATTATTCTTTCATCCTCTTCTGTCGGATGGCACGATTCTGCACCGAATATCGCTGCCTACGCTACCAGCAAATTCGCGATTACTGGAATGACCAAATCGGCTGCCTGTGATTATTTACATGATAATATCCGTGTCAATTGTATATGTCCTGGACCAACCGATACTCCCATGATCCGTGGTGGTCGTTCTCCCGAAGAACTAGATGCATTCATCAACAACGTTCCCATCAAGCGATTGGCTGACCCCGCAGAGATTGCCCAAGCAATCTTATTCCTGGCTTCTGATGAAAGTACATATATCACCGGAGTAGCATTTCCTGTAGATGGTGGACAAACTGCCTGGGTGTAAAGTGAGATAAAGATGTCTAAACCTAATATCGTCTGGATTGTAGCTGATCAACTTACACCGTTATTAGCAGGTGTATATGGACATCCTGTTGTCCAAACTCCTAACCTTGATAGGCTGGCGGCTTCTGGCGTCAGGTTTGATGCGGCTTACTCCCCTTGTCCCGTTTGTGCTCCCGCACGCGCCAGTATGCTTACTGGTAAATATGTGTCCAGTATTGGGGCTTACGACAATGCAGCCTCCTTTAGTGCAGAAGAACCTACCATTGCTCATTACCTGACACTGGCCGGTTACGATACTGTGCTTATCGGAAAAATGCACTTCATTGGACCAGATCAACTACATGGTTTTCGTGCTCGCTTGACCACCAATCTTTATGCAGCGGATTTCGCCTGGGTTCCCAAACGCGGGCTTCAGCCCCAAGAAAGCGCTCAAGTCGAGTATACGGGACCTACTGGTCATGCGTTTAATTACCTGGGAGAAGCTGTCAAAGTGGGAAAATGGAGTCAATATCTTAGTTTTGATGAGGAAACGCAATTCCGAGCCTTGGAATATTTACATGCGCAAGGCATCGAAAGAGAAAGTGCTATTGATGGAGGCAGGGACCCTCAACCTTTTTTCTTATGCGTCTCTTACACGCACCCTCATGAGCCGTTTTGGCCTCCCCAAGCGTACTGGGATCTTTATGAGGATGCCGAGATCGAAGTCCCCGAGTTTCCGGATAATCTTAAGGAAACCTATTCAACTCTTGATCGTTGGTTGAATGAATATCACAGCATTGATAAGCCCACAACCCTGAGAGATCCAGCCAGCATCCGCCGGATTCGCCGTGCTTATTACGCCCTGGTCAGCTATATCGATCACAAAGTTGGCGAGCTTCTTGATTCTCTTGTGGATAATGGCTTCCAAGAAAACACGGTGGTAATTTTTTCAAGCGATCATGGAGATATGCTTATAGAAAAAGGAATGGTTCAGAAGCGAACTTTCTATGAGATGTCAAGCCGGGTTCCATTGATCATTTCCTACCCAAAATTGGATGCTAAAGGACAGAAAAATTCAAAGGAACCAGTGAGTTTGATAGATATTCTTCCCACGCTACTTGATTTCGCAGAAGTACCTCCTGAGCGATGCCTCCCGGTTGATGGCCGCAGTTTGGTACCTATCATGACCGGGGAAGAAACAGATGACCGGGTGGCGTTTTCCGAGTATCACTCACAAGGTTCGCATGCCCCTTGCTTTATGATTCGTAAGGACCAGTATAAATATGTATATATCCACGGCTTTGATTCCCAGCTCTTCGATTTGGAGAAAGACCCGGGAGAATGGCAAAACCTGAGCGGGAATCCGGCCTTTAAAGAGATAGAGAAATCCTTGTTAGCGAGAGTATTGGATCAATTCGATCCAGAATTGATTGAACAAGACGTTATGACCAGCATTCGAAAGCGTGAAACAATCAAACAAGCTATGGGGAGAACACATCAGAATTGGGACTTTTCACCATTTTATGACCCTTGTAAAAATTTGATAGATCAATATTTGGCCGATAAGAATTCACATGACAGGTAATCACATCCAGATAGCGCTGGAAAGTGGAAGCCAATTTGGCTCGATACAGATTGTGGATAGTGTGCACAGTGTAGCCAGCGTGAATTCATCCAAGGAAGAAAACAGAAAAAATAAGGGCAAAAACCCACGCGATCCAGATACCAAAAAGAGGGTAAAACACAAACGCAAGGTCAAAGATGACACGATGCTACAAAAGCGCTCAAGTGGCTAAATTGGATTATAAATATGGACCCTGCCTCTCTGACAGACGCAATACCGATCACCGCCTCCAAGGCAGTCGCCTTGATTGGGTGCAGATAAAAAGTCTGACTGCACCAAAAACTAGTTTGAGCTAACCATTTAAATTGATACCCGACCTTTGGGTCCCTTGAAGGACATTACCAAAGAAATCCAGTTCTCCAAGCTGCCCACCCTTTAGCGCAATCTCGAGCCCATCAAACTCATTAATGTGAGATCTCGCCCGGCAAAGCGGAGTGGCAATTCCAAGGGGTACGAGGAACTCAAGCACATAAATGCCGAGTTGCTTGAGCACATTACCTGCTGTATCACCGCCTGCGATAGCGATTCTTTGTAGACCTGTTTGAAGCACGATATCTTTCAAGATCATGCCTTGCTGGGCGCCTAAATAATGTCCCACACTTTGGGTAGGTATTCCAAGAGTTTTCATTTGTTCTCTCGTCCTGGCGATAACTTGGTCATCCGGACCAAATGCGGAATAAAGTATCACGCTACGTCCGTCTTGCAGACCATCGAGCGTTTCCTTTACGGCGCGCCGTTGCTCGCTTTCTGCAGTTTGAGGATCAATCAGGTTGACACTGTTCAATCTGATTCCCTGGAATCCACTTTCAATTGCGCGCTGGATTTGTGAAGCCGTCATCCGTGCAGCGCTCCCGGATATTGCAACGATTTGTTCCACCGACCAGGGAGGTGTAAGATCTTGTGGTGGCTCGACGATATTGGTTTTATGCCAGTATGCTGTCAATGCAAATTCCACACCAGAGGAGCCGACCATAAAAGCCGGTTTTTGCATCCCTTGTTTCCACAGGATTTGCCCAACCTTGAGAAGTTGGGTGTCGTCTAATGTGTCCAGGATAATTGCGTCAATTCCATGATCTACTATTCGACCGATCCGGGCTTCAATCGCATCTTGAGATTCGGCGAGATGACGCACATCGATGAGATCGATTGCGCGCTTAGTCTGTTTACTTAGATGAAGGCGCAGATCGCTTTCATTCATTGGAGTGATCGGATGTACCTTCATCGTCGGATGCCGATCCAGGCGATAAGTGACATCGCCAGAAGTGGCGAAGTGATTCCCGAAAACGACATAGCGTCGTAGTTTTGGTGCGCCCAGGGCAACGAAGACTGGAGCATTGTCAAAGACTTGCATACCGATATCGATTGCACGCCCGACACTTCCGATTTCAGGTGACGAATCAAAAGTTGAACATACCTTGTAATGAAGAAGTGGAGCGCCGAATTCCTTTAAGGTTCTGAACTCAGATGGCAATTTTTTATCCATCTCAGCAGGCGTCATCGTCCGACTGATACCTGCCAGACCGACAGCACGTACTTCCGGGTAGCTTTCGAGTTGCGACTTGCTGGGCGGTTCAAGGAACAGTACCGTTGGTACACCGGCCAGCACCAATGCCTCCATCGAATCCGTGGATCCGGTCAGATCGTCTCCGTAGTAAGTTAATAACAGATCTGTCATGTCGTCCAGGTACGTTCCAGTATTTGATCGATAGTGTTCCTCTGTTCTGGTGTGATCGGAAAGCCTTCACCACCGGTAAGAAGGGCAATCTGAGAACACTGCTCGATTTCCTCGATGATCCCCATTGCTTCTCCCATGTCTTTGGCAGCGACAATAACACCGTGTTGGCGTAATAGGATCGCATGGTATACAGGCGCCAGCTTCGCGACTGTGTGGTGTAATTCGTCCGACCCCGAGGGGTAATAATCGATCATCGGCACCCGCCCTGCTCGCAGGTAAAACGCCGCTGTGTATGCCGGGATTGTATCCAGGGTTTCTTCAGTGATTATTGTTGAATAGGCAACTGCATAAGTCGGATGAACATGGATAACGGCGTTTGCTTCAGGGCGAGCTTGGTACAAGGCAAGGTGCATCCCCAGTTCCTTAGAGGGCGAGCCTCCTTCTAAAACTTTTCCCTCAAGGGTTACCTTGGAAAGGTCTGCTTCGGATAACTCTCCAAGCACTGCGCCCGTTTGGGTGATCCAGATGTGATCACCTACTCTTACGCTTGTATTCCCTCCGGATGCATGGACAAGGCGGCGATCATAAAGTACCCGACTGTACTTAATGAGTTCGTTTATTTTATTCGTCATCTTTTATCCGTATATAAATATGATATTTAGGCGAATTTTGCCGTCAGTTTCTCATAAATTCCAGGCGTGTTGCCATCTTGTCCTACGAGGGTCTGAATCTGATCTATTCCAACACGCTCGATCAAGTTGGTCATGCGATCAATCATCATGATATTCGTTTGATATGCTTCCACTGGACCGAAATGACGTGGTGCCAGGTCTGCCCCGATCCAGCCATCATACCCATCACTGATCAGTGTATATATAAACTCTACCCAGTGCCAAAAATGCACGCTGCCAGAGATCATATCCCAATCGCCTCCATCGCCGGTATTGTCATTAGAGTGCACATATTTCAGCAGACCGTTCCGAGATAGCAACACAGCGGACTCTGCGGGAGCTTCTCCCGCAGCCAGGGAATGACCAACATCCAGATTTGCCCCGATATTTTGCGCACCTACCTCAGCGCATACATATAGCACTTTACCCACATTATTTAATAGAATCTTTGCATTCGGGTCATGAGGTTGGAATTCCAGCATCAGGGTGACATTCGGTTGGTGAGCTGTTACTTCACGACATCCAGCGATGAAATCGTCCCAGGCTTGAGCATAATCCACCTGGAAAGGATAATCATACCCGTCCATTACCGGGCAATTAGAGACTAATCCGACACCCATTTCGGCTGCAATGTCCATCCCCTCTTTTAGCAACTGGACAGCCGTGCGGCGAGCTTTTTCACTTCTCGCCGTCAAGGAGCCGAAACGAAAATGTGAGACTGCCTTGGTGTTTACATTTACGACCGAAAGTTGAAGTTCGTATTGATCCAGAAGATTTTTTGCCATAAGGGAGTCATCAAGATCGCCAGGATACTTTAATTCAATCCCTGTGATTCCTTCAACCTGAGAAACGAGAGCAATTTTCTCTTCCAATGTTCGATCTGGTTGGTATTGGTTGAATCGATCTCGGCGAGCGCCGAAAAATCCTGCATTTGCACAATATTTCCATCTTTTCATATCCGCCTAACCTCTTATCAAATTCCTCATAATAACGAATAAAGGTAAGTCACAGTTTTCGCTGGGTTTCTTTGTTGTCTTAGTGTTTCCATTTTCTCGAGTTCAATTCGATCCGTGATTGACTCGAGTTTTCTGGTCATATGCATAACGGCGTTAAAAGTTTCGAGTGTATCGATCTCCTTTGGGAATACATCGAAGGCGTACCAGTCATCATCATAGTCCAGTTCGCGCAAGGTGTAGAATAATTCAATGAACTCCCATAGGTGATACACGCCGGGGATCATATCCCAATCCCATCGACCGTCGTTGTCATTCAAATGCACATAAAAAAGCCTCCCGGCACGCTGCAGCAAGACCGCCGACTGGGAGGGATTTTCCTCTGCCTGGATAGCATGTCCGATATCCAGCGTTGCCCCCAAGTTATCCATTCCAGTCATCAGGCAGAACGCCGCCGTCTCACCTGCCGAGCCGAACAAAGTGCGGGTACGAGGGTCGTTTTTTTTATACTCCAAACAGACTTTAACTTCAGGATTGTGCGCGCAAGCAGTGTATAGACTATCGGCTGCAGCATCGAAAAGCGTCCGGAAGTCAGTCTCGAAGGGACTGTCCGTACCTTCATTCAGCGGGCAGGTAGTCACCCGGTAGCAGCCCAACTCAACCGCGAAGTCCATAGCCCTTTTCAGATCATCGGTAACTTCTCGTCGTTCTACAGGATTGAGTGAACTGAAAGAGCCGCGCCACCATTTACCTGTGCGCCGTGAGCGGAAGTTGACCGCTGACACGCCCAGTTGATGGCGCTCCAATAATCTCTTGAGCTCTCCAGGATCCTGGAAATCGGCCGGGTAACAAACTTCTACTCCATCGCAGCCTTCCACTTGTGCAGCCAGGGCTAATTTATCAGTTAAAGCACGATCTCCCTGGTAGACAATGTAGCGATTTTTAATTGCACCCAAAAACCCTGTGATGATCGCTAGTTTGTTCATTTAGGACTCCTTGTAGATAGTCATTAATTCGTAGTGCAAACCATTCTTACCTTTTTATTGTGCTTGCATAAAAGGTTGATAAACGTTGTAATCCCTGCATGAATTTCATTACCTTCTACAATTTACATCAATTCGGAACCGGTGTTGTTCGCAGCAACGAGCACCATGTGATCAGCATGTCGTAAATTTCTATAAAAAAACAACCTGGTTCACATAACGGACCGTGTTTGGCCAAACCAACACTGCACCGGGGACACTCGCCATAATATTGGCAATATAATGATCAGAACAATCCCACTCCAATGTATATGGTGATTCCGCTGATGCCTTCGATGTCTACAGTGATCAATTCTTTCATGAGATATCACCTCAGATCATTGCACCGGTTGAGCGTAATTGTGCTCGAAGTTCGCTGATGTTGATATCCCGGGGTGCACCTTGATCTCGGATTGCCAGACCTGCGGCGATCCCCGCGGCTTGACCCATAGCCATGCACTGTGCCATGACCCTGACGGAGGCATGGGCGTCATGATCCGCTGAAAGGCAACGCCCGGCGACCAGCAAGCCCAGCACTTTCCTGGGAAGCAGACAGCGGTAGGGAATATCATAAGTCTGACCTTCGGGCAGGTATTCTACCCGGACACCTGCCTCCGGACGATGCTCCTCCACTGGCCAGGCGCCGCGTGCAATACCATCGCTGAAGCGGCGTGCTTGCAGCACGTCTTTCCGGGTCAGGCGATATTCGCCAATGATGCGGCGACTCTCTCGCACTCCAATCTGGGTGCTTAATTTAACCAGGTAGGAGCCCTCGAAGCCAGGCAGGCGCATTTGCAAGAAACGCTGGCAAGCCAATGCCTGTTCTCGCCCCTGGATTTCAGCCTGAGTCAGTTGTTCAGGGTCGGTCGGGTCCAAGTCGGAAACGTGCGCCATGTTGACGATCATCACTCCGGGTAGGGTGGTAATCGAGAAACTACCGGCTTTGATTGGGATCCGCTCGTCGCTGGCTGCGGCTTCAGCCATCAAACCGACCAGTTCATCCTTGCTCACCTGACTGGCGCGTGCTACGTCCACGCCTCCCACGTGGAAGATGGTGGTCATGGCTTGCAAGGCGGGACCTTGCTCGTAGAGTACACCCGCCGCCGCAGCCAAGTCGGCGTCGCCTGAGGCGTCGATGACGACCTGAGCCTTGATGCGCATCCAGTCGCTCTTGCCCGTGGTAACAATTCCAACTACACGCTCGCCTTCCATAATGGCGTCTGCGGCAAAGGTATGATAAAGCAACCTGACCCCGGACTGTAATGCAAGTGACTCCCAGATAATTTTCAACATCTCAGGGTGGTAAGTTATCACATCGCCAGCTTTCCAGTACCTGCTAGTACGGACCAGGGCAGCCCCGCGCTGGTTTAACTCGTCGATGACCAGGAATGGAATACCGCCCACGATCTTGCGGGACTCGTCACCCTGGCGCCTATAGAAGCCACAGAAGGTGTCCAGGACAGTTGTGCTGATGCCTCCCAAAAAACCGTAACGTTCTACCAGGGTCACCGAACAGCCCTGGCGGGCGGCCGTAATCGCGGCAACCGCTCCAGCCGACCCGCCGCCAACGACGAGTATATCAGTCTCCAGGGTTGTTGGGATCGTGCGCTGGTAAATCTGCAAACGGTTCATCTCCAGTTTATAAATACCGCATTTTCAGACCGCGGTTGATTTTTTCTTGTTTTTGAGACCAACCCTGATCCCGCCCCAAAAGCAGCTATTATAGCCAGTTTAGTCATTTATATTTAGCCTCTCGAATTCGGGAGAGCCTCTAATTTGGTACTGTCGCAGTGCGTAACAAGGAACGCCATGTGACGAGCATATTGAATATTTCTAAAAAATCTGATTCATGGGTATATACTACCGTGTTTCCTTCAGCTATCTCGGCACCGGGCACCCGGGCCAACATGGTGGCAATGTTATAGTCTGTACAATCCAATGCTAAAGAGAAGGGAGCTTCAAACTGGAAAGGTTGGAAATCTGCGGCGCGCTCAACGGCCTTTTGGGCCATTTCACAGATCAAGTCACGAGCTTGTTTTAAGGGTAGACAATCAGCCGCGTAGCGATCGATCGCATATTTAACACAGACCGTTTCAATATCGCCCAAGAAATGCTTGGCTGCCTCACAAGTAATATCATCCCCAGAGATGAACCCAATCGGCACGCCAAAACACCCAGCCACCCCGGCCGCGATTTCCACCTCTCCCACTTCAATACCATTGATACGCATAGAATTGATATCCTTATGAACAAATGTATGTGAAAGCACACCAGGTCCACCGATCTTATCGTGCCAGCCGACTAATAAAATCAAGTCTATAGCGTTGGTCAAACCTTCCATAAAATAGAGTGGCGTGTTCTTTCCACCTCGAATCAGGCGCGCCTGTGAGTGCAGCTTGTCAAATAGGATATTGTCATTGTGGCATCCGTGGGTGTCGCTGACGATGATTTCGCACGCGCCACCAGCCAGCGCCCCTTCAATGGCAGCGTTGGTGTCCAATGTACACCACTCACGCCCAAATTCGAAATGCTCGTACTCGCGGGAATTAGTGATTCCGGCGATCCCTTCAATATCAACGGCAATTAATATTTTCATCAAATCCTCCTATCCAAAAAACACTATGTGCAATGCATTTACAACTTCATCCATTGCTTTTCGGGAAATATCGACAATGCCAACGAAATCGAATATACCATGGAACATTGTTGATAACATGTATGGCTGACTTTTCCCCCAGCCTCACCAAGTTTCTGAGCATAAGCTTCGCCCTCGTCCCGCAATGGATCGTATTTTGTTGTAATGATTATCGTTGTCGGTAAACCAGCAAGATTATTAGCTAAAAGTGGAGATGCAAACAGATTCACTCGATCATCTAGTTATTACTAGATAATAATCACGCGCCCAAATCATCTTGTCTCTGGTCAAGCCGAATACCTTGTAACCATGTTCAATATAAGATTTAGTTTCAAAAGAAGATAAATCCAGTACAGGGTGCATAAGCAATTGAAATATGAGCACAGGACCAAGACGATCTCTGGTCATCATGTCGAGCGCGGCAGCGATAATGCCACCTGAACTATCCCTACAAACTCCAGACGTTATAGCAGACCACATTTCCCGTGGCACTGTCCTGGATGGGGGGGGGGACTGGCAAACAAAACGCTCCCAAAAGCTCTCACCTTTGCTATCTCCGTCCTAGGTACCTTCAATCTGATAGGCGGATATCGCCGCATCCCACATGAAGCTATCCGGAAACTGTCTACTTCCCATATGCTCACCCATTATTCTTCGTCTGTGCCAGTTTGACCGATTGATAGCACCTTATATGTCAACAACAGTAAGACCGTCGCTACTAGAACAATGACGCCATCCAGTACAAAAAGCATGCGAGCGCCGTGTTGATCGTAAATCCACCCGCTTAACGGTCCTGCCAATATGCAGGCCAATCCGGGTACAGTCACCCTGGCAAGCATCACATCGGTCGAAGCGCGTTCCGGTGACCCAATTTGGTTTACCAAGATGAACATGCTAATGATATACAGCGCCTGGCCAAAACCCTGCAAAATGGCCAAGGGTAAAGCCCAAATCAGGTGCCCGATGAGCGCATATCCAAACCAGGTTAATGCGTATATCAAGAAGCTGGTTGCCATTGTTAACGCGCCACCTATTTCACCGATCAACTGGTCGGCTAGATAATAACCTGCCAGAGGAGCCAAATATAAAACTGCGCCTATCAGGCCGATAAAATCATTGCGTGCACCAAGACCTTGCACCAGGTGGATGTTCAAAAAATTCTCCGGCCCGCTCAAGGTGAAGGCGAATAGAAACACAAAAGCATACAATAACCACATGTGAGCTGATTTCGGAAGCAAACCACTAACAGGTCGGGCGTCTGCCGTGCGGTTGCTGATCCTCTGAGGAAGAGCACGCACAAAGGGAACAGCCAAAATCCCTAGCAAACCCGCCAGCGGAAACAAGATCGCCACCGAGGTATCGCGCGCTAGCCATCCCGCCAGCAAGGATGTGAGCGCAAAGCCGAGCGCGCCCCAAAAACGCACTGCACCCAGATTTTGTCTGTTGTTTTCCTTAAGATAAGCTAAAGTAAGCGGTGTAAGAAGGCCATCCGAAATCCCAGCAGTCACTACACGTGTACCAACTAGTAAGACCAGCCACCCCCAGGCGCTGCTGAGCAGCATCAGCGGCGCGGACAAGCCTTTGATGACAGTAATTACAGCCAAGATAAGCCGATGACGCTGAGTACGGTCAGCGAGCAGACCGATCAGCGGAGGGAGCACAACTACCCCCAGCGACGCCCATCCATAGATCACCCCGATCTGTGAGGCGCTCAAGCCCACCTCAACCAGGTAAAGATTGAGGAAAGGTTTAATGACACCGCCTGCAGCAAAAGAAAGTATATAAAATGCGGTAATCTGTTTATCGGCGGAGATACTGAGCGGGAGGACCTGTTGGAATTTCATATGATTTATGAAAGTTTATCGTACGAAGCTGATTCTCAGCTTAAAGCCAGTTGAGCACTATCACGACTCGGTCTTCACCAACAAAGTTAGCGTTCAGTCGGTGTCTGTGGGCGAATACGCTCAGTAGCTCGCCAAACAAAAAGCGGTAAATATCGACATGGTGCACAATCCAATCGAAGAGTATTACGCGCGGCCATGAGGGAAAGCGATGACCTGGCTTAGTGTTCCCTGGGTATCCGGAGGAACTGTGGGGAAAAATTCGTACATACAACGGACTACCGACCAGCCCATCTTTTACCAGGTCACGCAACTTACGGTACCAGGACCTCCAACGCCAGTTCTCGTTCACGTTATGCAATACCCCAGCCTCCCGGCAGACCGTGATCATCTGGCGCGCGTCCGCCAGGTTGGGGGTAAAGGGTTTCTGACAGAGCACATGCAGGCCGATATGCGCCAATGATAATGGGTATGCATGTTAGCTTTAATGGTCACCTGAAACTTCCTGTTCGTGTATAACCCATTCAGGCGATGCCTGAATGGGCAGATACAGAACCGATATTATCAACAATTGAAGAATCCATAAAGGATTTAATATCCACGACCTGGTTTAACCTGGCAGATTCATACGCAGCCAGGATGATCGCCAGCGTATGCAAATTATCCCTGGCTTCGGTTTCTGTCGATACGCCGCTCAACAAACAATTCACAAAATGCTCTATTGCATCGGTATAGCTCTGTTGATAGGCACTTTGTGGTGATCCTGAATAAGCGGGGCGATCCTGGATATCATCGTGTGTAATCAACCTGAAACGATCGCCTAGTTCAGGATCAGGCACAAGCAAGACCGTACCGAGGTCGCCCTCGATGCGCACGTCCTCCAACAAGGGACCAGTGCGTGTGGCGTTGCCCCACGGCGCATGAGAGGAAATACTCATATCCAGAATGGCGGTGAGCACCGGGTAGTTCATCACTACAATGACACGTTCTTCAATAGGCGATACCTCTGGATGAAGCGTTGATTTGCGCATGTAAACGCTAGATGGCTCGCCAAATAGAAATCGCATCGTATCGATATGGTGGATGCCCCAGTCCATAAAAACGCCAAATTTGGAGCGCTGGAACCTTTGGCTTGCCCGGGGTTCGATGATTGAGTTCGCCAGACTATCCGTGTGCACAAAAAAGCGCGCATAAACAGGCTTCCCAATCTGCCCCTTATCGATGATGGATTTGATATCCCGATACCAAGAACGCCAGCGCCAGTTCTCGTAAACATTTAGCAACACTCCGGCAGCATTGCTGATATCGATCATTTCACACGCTTGTTTCAGATCGAAAGAAAAGGGTTTCTGGCAATTGATCGCCAGCCCTCGAGCGGCCGCGCTCTTGACCAATTCCAGGTGTGTATCGGGAGGAGTTGTGATATCAACAAATTCCAAATTCGATTCGCTCTGGAGTAGATCATCTATGTTGGTGTAAACATGCTGATGGGCAATTCCAAATTCAGCAGCCCGGGCGCGGGCGTGTGCCAGGTAAGGATCGGCTATGGCACAGATTTCCGCCTGGGGGAACTCAGCCCATGCAGATAAGTGAAAGTGAGATACTCTCCCTGCGCCGATAAGCGCACCTTTTAACATTCGTTCACTCACTGATACGTGCAAGCTCCTTGGACATTATGTAGAAAACGTACAGATACATAAAACTCAAGTCAGCATGATTCATATTCAGCCGCTGAGCAGTAAGCCGCGACCAGGTTTTCCGGCGGCGTTCCGGGCTGCACCGAATTGGCGGGCGCCATAATATACCGTTCCAGCCCGAGTGAATCGAGATAGCGCTTTACGTGACAGCACACATCGTCTGGGGTACCCTGCAACAGCAACCTCTGAACATCTAATCCGCCGTGGAAAATCAACTCTTCACCAAACCGTTGCCGCAGTATTTCGGGGTCCATCAGTCCTGGTAAGGGCTGGATTGGATTCAATATCTGTACACCGATCTCAATCAAATCCTCAATCAATGGCATAACTGCACCGCAAGAGTGGTATAGGATGCGCGCATCTGTACGTTCGCGGATGGCGACATTCAGCGCTGCATGGCGCGGCTTGATCAGCTCGCGATACATTTGGGGCGAGAT
>CBFDCK010000010.1:0-47928 GCA_965603285.1 uncultured bacterium | reverse complement strand
CCATCGATTGTGATGTCCTGCCCGGCAGTGATGAGGCTGCCGTTTACGTCCCCATTAATGGTGACAGTTGTCCCGAGGGCTATCAAATCCCCGTTCACCGAACCATCAACCACTACATGTTCCCCGAAGATGATGGCGTCATTGTCAATCACCTTTCCTGCGGGAATTTTACCGTCGGTTATGATGCCTTCCGCATGGGCTGTTTGTGCAACGCTGAAGACAGCTACCAGGGTAATTGTTATTATGGAAAATATCCGTGTCCAGCTTCGATTAACTTGATGTACCATATTTCTCCATTTGTAAGAATGATAGGTTTACTGCATTACTCCGAATAACTAATAATACTCCTTTTGAACTTACTGTCATTTAGCGTGCTTGTAACCAAATAATGCTTTGGAAAAAGGGAAATGCGGGTATATACCCGCATTTCCAAAAAGCCGATCGAAGAAAAATGAAGCGAACTACTGCACCTCTGTGAATCGAATACAACCTAGTAGAACACTGCACGGTCAAGCTGCTTGGCTTGTGCGACCCAGTTCTCAACTTGGGATTTACCAGGAAGTTGGCGGACGAGTTTCTTCTGCTCGTTTACTTCAACGAGTTTTTTGTAGAGGTTTGCCGGGTTTCTTTGAGCCAGCTCCTTCACTGTGTCCACGCCGGCTTCTTCCAATAGGTCCGCGTATTCCTCGAACACGCCTTTGATACGGAAGAGGTCGACGTGATTGATCCACTCTAAGATTAGAGTCTCACTGATGCCGGAATTTTCTGCTATTTCCTTGCGACCTTTCGAGGTCCCACCTTGCTTGAGCAGTGCATTCGTTGTTTTGACCCCAGCGTCGGAAAGTTTCTGAGCGTATACCTCTCCAATGCCTTCGACTCTAAGTAAATTTGCCATTATTGTCTCCTTTGTTACACATGTAAGTAGTTGGTTTTACCCAGATGGGATGGTTTTTGATTGGGTACCAAGTGGATAGTGATATTAAACAGTTCCCAATGCCAGTATAAGGGCAAAACGCCTCCCCAAATGGAAGTTTAGTTGAAAGGAATTGTAACAGATAATCAGAGCAAGCGCTCCTTAAAAAATATTTATTTTGTGGATTGGGATGGTTATTCTCTCCATTTAGACGTTCAGGATTGGTTTATTAATTCCTCGAACAGGTGGTCGGGCACCTGGACTGCGACAACTTCCCCGCGAGCACAGATCTCCCCGTTTGCTGAAAGTGATGTCTTTATTATCACCTTGCGACCTTTTATTTCTTTGACTTGGCCGCGGATTTCCAACGGTACGCCAAGAGGGGTTGGTCGCAAATAATCTACGTGAAGGGATGCGGTTAGGAAACGTAATGTCGGTTCAGTATCCATATCCAGACACTCGGCGCGATGGGCTGCTGCGGCAGCCGTACCAGTTGAATGGCAGTCGATTAAGGAGGCAATTAATCCCCCGTATACATAGCCCGGTACAGCGATGTGATACGACCTGGGTGTATAAACGCAAACAGTCTCCTCACCATCCCAATAGCTTTTGATTTGTAATCCGTGTTCGTTCAGACGACCACATCCGTAGCAGTAGCTTAATTGATCTGGATAATAATCTTGAAAGGCTTTTTGTTCCATTACGAGTTCCTTTTATAGTTTTTTTATTTCTTTATGGAGTATTTTATTTTACAGTCTTTGTAAGGATTCTTCATCTATTGGATGATTGCCATGCCCAGGATAGACCCAGTTGGCCTTCACCGCCTGCAACTTCTTCACACTGATTGGAATATTAGACCAATCTTGGGCGAAATAAGACTGCACATGTGGTTTGCCAGTACTGCTGATTAAGTCACCCACAAAAGCAAAACCACCCTGGGTAACGAGACAACTGGATCCGGGTGTATGACCTGGAGTGTGCAGCACGTTACCTTCCAGTCCATCGATCCCCAAGACGTCCCCATCCTCCAGTAGAATATCGGCTGGGGTGGGTTCTGGTTTGAAGTATGTCTCCATAAGGGGGATAATCGACTTGACCAGTCGGCCGCGTCCATGGACTGATCCAAGGATTGTTTTACCGTCCGTCATAGCATTCTCGTCGGCGTGGTGGATGGCAATCTTCGCGCCAGTTAACCGGCGTAGTGCCGCCGCACTACCGTAATGATCAAGGTGTGCGTGGCTGATAAATATTAATTTTAGGTCATCTCGTTTCAATTTATGTAAAAAGGCAACGACCTTACTTTCCGAGCCAGGCAACCCAGCATCTACAAGCATCAACCCGCAGTCGTGTTCAATTAAATAAGCTTGAGACAGCCCTAGGGATATGGTGTGAATCTGCATTGACGTTAATCCTGACAGTGAGCGCGGCATGTCCCATTGGTTAAGTGGGTTTTAGACACAATTTTTTTATTGTAAGTGAAGTAGGATCTTTCCCTCGCCCCACAAATCCTCTAAACGGTAATAATCTCTCCTAGCATGGGAAAACAGGTGCAGTATGACGCCGCCATAATCAACTAATATCCACCCATCCTGAGGTAAGCCTTCTGCGCGACCGCGTATTTGATTATGATTGCGCAACTGTCTCATGACATCATCAGCAAGCGCTTCCAACATGCGTTCGCTGGTTCCAGAACATATCACAAAGTAATCTGTAAAATCGGATATTCCATGAATATCCAGCAATATTATGTCTTCTCCTTTCTTTTCTTCAAGAATCGATGTGATGGCACGTGCAATATCTAAAGTTTCCAGGATTCACCTCACACAATTTTGTTTTCACCATTCATTACTTCTTATCAGGTGTTAAAAAAGATGCTGAATAAAGCTTGCTGTAAACAGCGCCTCCAGGTTTCAGATCGCTGCGAAATAAATAAACGGACTTGATGCGAGTAGCTCCCAAAAAGCCAACCTTGCAGTCTCCTAAAACCAGACCGATTTCTTTCACGTCTTCAAAATTTGCGTTCCGAGAAACTCTCCCTAGTGTGAGATGTGGTGAAAAGGCACGCTTTTCGGGTGTATACCCAAGTCGAGCGGTTTCTGTTTCCACACAGCGTTGAAAATCAGTCAATTCTGGAGGTGCTTTGACCCCGACCCAAATCACTCGCGGACGTCGTAAGGAAGGGTAGGCGCCTAATTCTCCAATGCTGACTTCGAATGGGGGACGGCAGTTGGCTTCGGATAGTATTATATTTTCAAGCATCTCCAAGTTCGCCACTGAGACATCACCCAAGAATTTAACAGTCAGATGGATATTCTGCGCTGGTACCCAGCGGATTGGCATACCGGTAAGACAGTCTTTGAGCTGATTTATAACCTGGTCCAGACGTTCATAAATTCCTGGAGACAATTCTATAGCGATAAAAGCTCTAACAACACTCAATTTGGCTACCTCACTGATATTCAAGATTGGGAAGGAATACTAGTGTTGATTTTCTTGAATAATTTACTGGCTATGTTGCCAGCACTTTTTGGATCGCGTTTTCGAGATCTTTGTATCCGACCGGTTTGGTCAGAAAAATCGAAGCGCCGCTATTAAGAGCAATTTCTATATCGGATGGCAGGTTTTTTGCTGAAACCATGATAATCGGGATTTTTGCCAGTTTTGCATCACATCTTATATGCTGCATAACTTCCAGTCCTGAAATATCTGACATCTTCCAATCCAGAATGACTGCCGATGGCTTTACTTCAGCAATTAGACCGATTGCCTGTGCACCGCGATAGACCTGAAACACGGTGTGTCCTATTAAGCGAATCATTTCTGCGAACATCTCAGCGGTGTCAGGGTCATCTTCGACGATTACAATTGTTCGTTGATTAGATACCATTGTCTGAAATCTCGCAAGTTTTTATACCACACCTTTGTTAGAAATTACTCTGGATACAAGCTCATTCATCATCATAGCATAAGATCAAATATCCAACAGGCGTTGGTAGTCGTCAGGAGTGTCGATGTCTATAGCCGATGTTGCATCCACCCAGGGAAGCCAGGACACCTGATATTTGGAAAACAAAGCCCGTCCACCAATGTCACCAGACAAATCTAAGAGGTCCGAAAATGTATCCCGATCAAATAGGACTGGGTTGCTCCGGCGTCCATTGATGCTGGGCGCTACGATTGGGGATAATGTTTGGGCATGAAGCTCGACCAGTTCTCGTATCATGGACTCGGCTACCAGCGGTTGGTCAGCCAGCAAGAAAATTACGGAGCCTGTTCTGGTTGGTGTTACGTTTATACCTGCGATTACCGATGTGCTTTGACCGGAATGCCAATCAGGGTTATGAGCGATCGTAATTGGTAATCCTTCGAGCGCTGTCTTCACCTGGTTGTCGAACGCACCTGTTACGACAATCACTGGTGTGAGACCCGCGGCGAGAGCAGTACGTGCTGCAATTCTAACCAGCGGTTGGCTCCTGAAGTTCATAATTTGTTTGGGCTGCGCCATTCGAGTTGAACCCCCGGCTGCCAGTACAATCCCTGCGACTGGTTCATGTACCGCATGGATTTCGTCCTCAGGGTTGGTTGTTTTAATTTTACCTCGTTCTTTCCTGATTCCAATTTGAGGATTAAGGGTAGAGATAATGATCGCATTGTAAGAGGTCAATATATTTTTTGCTATGTGGTTGGCACAGGTCTGAAGTTGAGGCGAATCTGCCTGGTTCAGCAAGGCAATGCGACGAGCACTTTCGGGAATGTCTTTTAAGCCCCCCGATGGGCTGTTCAACAGCGCCTCGAAAGCATCTTGGGTGATTGAATCGCCGGGTGAAAGACCGGTAATCCTAGCTACTAGCTCCGGGTGTTGAACCCATTCAGGGCCTAACGGTTTGCCAAGTGCAGATAAGCCAGCGGTGACGATCACTGTATCGACCGATTGCGGGATGACGGGTTCATATGCGGCGGGGGCTTTGATTGGGTGCAGCCGGGAACCATCGGCCTCGATTAGCAGCGGTAATCGTTGTCTCTCTGCTAGTTCATACAGGCGATCAATGGTTGCTAGATTTAAACCTGAAACACGGTCTTCACCGGTTGGTGTTCCTGTAATTAGAATTACTCCATTTGGAAGTTGGATTTCTAATCGTTCGAAATCCTCAGGTATATGGATGGTAAAGTGGTGATCTGCAAGGAGGAGCTGGTTGGTAGCAAGGTGGGTCGTGGCAGTGACGAGTACGGCTTTTTTATGGGAGGGCTCGCTGGGTGTTTCGAGTAATTCTCTCGCCAGCTGGAAGAGAGATGATGTTTTTACACCGACACCGACCAGAGCTAATCGAGGGGTAGGAGGATAACGGAGTGCTTGAACCAAGCGCATATTAATCCCAGATATGCGGGTGCATCTCAGGGCGGGAAAGAATCGATTCCAATACTCCGCCGCCGTTGGCCAGGGATTTATCCGAGGCCAAAGTGCAGTAATGCGTATAATTCCTGGGATCCACGTCGCCGATCTTTAGACCTTTCCAGACTCGAATCCCGGAATGCAATAAACCGCGCAGCACTCCCTTGAATGGCGCCAATACGGGTCGACTGTTGACTTCGGCGATAATTTGATCTTTTTCCAGGTGATCGCCGATGTCAGCGTGGACGATAAGCATACCATCCGAAGGTGAACGCAGAACGCGTCCTGATTTGTGGTTATTAGCACTTTCAGGAATCCCTGTATTGGCTTCTGGAGCGCCCTGCCATATCACACGACCCAAACTATGACCGCGATTGGTTTCGATTGCCGCATGACAGTTTTTTGCAGCTATATATCCCGGACCCAACCCGATCACGAAATCAGCAGACGCCAGACTTGTATCAGGAGGGCGCTTTATCATGCGACAGTCGATCAACACAATTGGGGTATCCTTTGCTACAGTAGCTCGCAGTTCTAAAAGGGATTTCATTTGGGGGTCGATTAGGACAGCAATATATCCCTGTTCCGGGGTTGCAAATGCATTGGGAATGTTGGTAAATAATCGGGCTGTGACATCCTCGACTGTAAATTCGTCCCTGAACACGGCTTCGGCAAAGGATACCAAACGTCGAACGACAAGGGGTTCAGGAAGTTCAATAATGATGAGGTGTATACCGGCATGGTGCAGCCGCAGCGCGACCCCACTTGCCAGATCACCACCACCCCACAGAAGCAAGATTAATGACATATTGAGATTTCCATAAACGCGTTCTTCGGGTTCAAATTGTAGCATGTGCGTTTATGGGTGTCAACGAGCGTAATTATTTATTCAAATTTTTGACAAAGAAAGGGGCAGTTGGTCGGTATTAGCATCAAGTGGCGTAAGAAGCCGGCATGCAGATATGGAAAGAGGGAGCCGAACGGCTCCCTCTTATCTATTAACTATCCAATGCACAGCACTATTCAGAGAATTTTAGGGATAACATATAAGCAGCGTCATTCCCTTGTGAATCTCTCTTGGATTAGAGAGATTATTCATACGCATCACTCGTCGTAAGTCAGCGTCGTAATGGTTTACGATATTGTACAGTGTTTGATTACCCTTTACAGTGTAATGGATGCAGGGATCATCATCGGGTGGAGGTGGTGGGCGTTTTTGGTGTTCTTGAATGTTTTCGAAGACTACCACATCGCAAATACCGGTGTTGTAAAGAGTTACGTCATACTCTTCGGGACCGACAGCATCCCAATCATCTTGAACAACTTCCGAAACGACGTAATCGCCAGGAGTCAAACCGTTGAAACGCACCCAACCGGTACCATCGGTCTCCCCTGAGATTTCATCTCCACTATATGCTGGTTTGATGTTTATCTCCCAACCAGCGATGCCGCTTCCATCGTAGTAATCAAGCTTGTAAACATCAACACACGCAAATTCGGTCTTGTTCTTGAAGCGTACATGCTCACATTCATACTGCTCCGTGACGTCGACAACAAACTCTGAAGGTGTCACTGGTTCCCAACCGGTTTGCATATCTTCCGAAACCATCCAAGTCCCCATTGGGAGGTTCTCGAACTCGAAGTAGCCGGTCTCATCCGTTTCTTCGGTAAATTCTTCTCCGGTCTCGTCGTTTCTGGCGGTGATCTCCCAGTTCTCCAAGCCTTGCTCATAGTGGTTGATCTTGTAACCATCTATGCAGCCCAGCGGCTCGTTGG
Source organism: uncultured bacterium (assembly GCA_965603285.1). Taxonomy (GTDB): domain Bacteria; phylum Chloroflexota; class Anaerolineae; order Anaerolineales; family UBA4823; genus JAUWPO01. The sequence goes on along the minus strand of CBFDCK010000010.1, from coordinate 40,849 downwards.
AGAAGACAACCGGTTCGCAGAAACCTGGTTTATCGATATTGACTTTCTTCACCGAAGTGTCCACTGGACCCCACCAATCATAGACCTCCTCTTCAACAGTCCATGAACCTAAAGAGAGGTCTTTGAACGTTGCAAAGCCATAGGCGTCTGTAAAAGTGGATACGCTAGGTTGGGTACCGTCGTCTCGAATTATTGTCATCTTCCATTCTTTAAGAGGAACTCCGATGGAATCAACTTTTTGAACTTCAATACATCCGCCATAGATCTGCTCGTTGACGAATACCAGCTCTTCGCAAACGCCTGGATCTATCGGGGAATCTAGTTTGATGGTCCTCTCATAGCCATATCCGCGAGCTGGTTGCCAGCCAATTTTTTCTTCTTCGCTGACAACCCAGGTGCCGGGCTTTAAATCGTAGAAGAAGGCTTCACCTTTTCCGTCGGTGACCGCGGTCAGGGTGATATCATCATTGCTAGCAGTCATCTCCCATCCAGCGATCCCAACCAGGTCGTAGAAATCTACGTACCCACCGGCATCCAGTTTCTTCACGACCAGGCATGGTAGAGCTTTCACCTTGAAGCGAACTTCGGCGCATTCCACATCATCTTCATCTCCACTGAGGGTGACTTGGAATGATGCGGGGGTGAATTCACGCCAGCCATCCGGTATCTCCAGTTCAACGGTCCAGACACCGCCATCAAGCTCTTCGAATTCAAATTCGCCGTCCTCGTCGACAGTTGTCGTCTTGGAATCTCCATCTTCGTGTGTGATTTTTACCGTCCAGCCTGTACCTGTTGGCTCGTGGTATCGGTCGATTACGAAGCCTGAGATACAAGTACCACCTAGATATTCTAGCGGGGGTTCATAAATATCCTCATCTTTTGGTGGGGTAACACCGCCTCCGAAAATATCGGCAGGGTCAGAAGAGAAGCCCAGACTAGAATTCGACACAGGCTCGAACACTTTGGTTTGTGTGGTTGTTGACTGTACTGCTGGGACACTTGCAATTGTGTCTGCAGCTGATGTTGAATCAATGCCGTTGGAGGCTAGAATTACGCCGCCTGGCACGATTATTGCAACACCTAGTATCAAGAGGAGGGCCGCGGCACCGAGCATGTACAGAGATCGGAAAACTCTAAAGGTGCTGCGCCTTTCCTTTTTAACTTGAGCCGTCATTTTCTTCCTCCTTTCTTTTGTAAACATTGGATAGCGTAACTGAATTTACCAAATTGGAGCTGATTATGGACGGTGATTGATTATGGGTATCTGTCTTATTGTTTCACTCTCCTTTCATATTGGAAATATTACAAAGTTTTTTGATTGGAGCAACCAATTTTCAATTAAACTTAACTCGCCTAGCCTAAAATACGAATTGATTTAGGTTTGTCTCTCTATGTAAACACGGATGAGTGCAATACTGATTTATTATAGCAATAATTATTCCATATTACGAGGAAAAAAACAATAACCCATTTTTAATGTAATTCTCTTTTTCATGTTTAACGTCTAGTAATAAGTCAAGATGATCCTGGTGTATGCCATACTGAGGAGTCGTTCGTGGTCTTTCTCTGCACTCAATATCAAGCTCAGGGCAAGCCTCGCAAATCCCAGGACGTGGGAGCCCTAACAGCTAAGGGGAGGAGATTGCTTATGTCGATAAGATGTAAATTACAAAATTTGGTTCAATTCCTGACCTCGCGCCAAGGCACGCTCTTTCTGCCAGTCAAATTGTGTAGGGGGTATGGATGGGATTTCACTCTCCGGACGGCGGATTAATCCCAATGCACCTTCCTCGCATATCGATACACACACCCCGCAGCCCACACAGCGCACCCGGTTGACATGTAATAAGCCATCTACTGAGGCGAGCGCTTCAAATTGGCAGCTTGCGATGCATATTTCGCAGTCCACACAAAGTTCTTCATCCACCTGATTGACAAAAGGTGAACGGGAGACCACATTAGCGACACCCAAATCAGCCATGCCACGTAGGATGCCGCAAGAACATGTGCAGCAATTGCAGATGTAAGATATTTCCTCTTGGGTGTTGCTCACTGAATGGACCAATCCGGCCTCTGCTGCACGACCTAAAGTATCAAGGGCACCCTCACGAGTTAGAGGGCGTGTAATCGGATTTTGATCGAAGGCACCTGGTCTGCTGCTGAGAATCATGCATACGTCAATTGGATGCTCGCACGGATCTCCGACCAGTTTTTTTTGCAATCGGCATATGCAATCTAGAACGCCCCATGCTTGGGCATTATTCACGATTTCGGTGGCACTTTCGTATGGCTGGACTTCCATATCAACTTTAATAGTTTCATCAACAGGAACTACCCGGTGGAATGCAGGCTTCAATGATAAGGTCTCCCCGAATGCCTGTACGTAATAATCCTCAAACAATTCTGCCAGCTCGGCATCCATACGACCGATCTGATACTCGTAAACGCCGACCACGAACGGCAACAACCCATAGCCGAGTCCGTTTTTCGTCTTACCGGCCGCGATTAATCCCCGCCGCGCCATTTGTTTAAGTTGCTTTTTCAGCACTCTCTGATTTTCAACTGGGAAACCTGAATCACTGAGCCTCGAAGCGATTTGTTCAGGGGTTTCCAAAGAGAGCCGTAATTCGGCTGCCAGATCTGCATCTTCAGGTGTATAGAGTTTTGCCAGCAAACGGAGTTCGGCTCCATCGTTGGTTGCTGGGAAACCGTTTGGGAGGGCATCTAACCGGGCTGCAAGTCGCTTGTAAGGGTTTTCGTTCAAGGTAGGTCTCCTCGGTGAAGACTGTGTAAATATGTGATTGTCTGTTTATTGATTGTTGGCTTATATCTTATCATCATCTGCAGGTAAATAAATTGGTCTCAACCCGTGTAGGGGTCAATTCTAATTACAGTAATCTATCGCTGTGTGGGTCAGTATCCAGGTCAGATCGAGGAGGGAATCTAATTCAACCCACTCCTCCGTAGTGTGTAGACCAGCACTTATAGGACCAGTGATTTCTGTATCAACTCCTGCGGCGTCAAGCAGTACGGCGTCTGTCCAAAATGGTATTCCAGCTATAGGAGCGTGCTCGCCTAATATCTGGATGGTGGTCGCCTGCATGGCTTTTACGATCCGATATTTAGCATCGATATTAAGACATAATGTGCGATCTCACATTCCCCTGCGCTGCTTTCTGTACATGATGGGTTGGTTGAATCTATCCTCACCAAATCGATCAAAGTGTTAATTAGATAATTGCGATCAATAATGCTGATTGTCATATCGCCTACCTTCAAAGTAGTAAATATCTAGGGCTATGTTCCTTACTTAATCTTGCAGCCTCATTATTATTCGCAGCACAAGAAAAGTTAACCAAGGAGAAGGATTTTTCTTATCAGCGAAGGACCAGCCTTTCCAGGCGCGATACATCGAATCAGGGGTGTAGCGACCCTCTTCATCGGGTTGTAGTGTGATCTCCGAAACCATCTCTTTCAGTCGCTGATCTTCTCTAAGAAAGGGGAAACGGCTGAGAACTTCTGTGACATGTAGAATGTCGTACCAGACATAGGGGTACTTAAGCTTGCGGAAGTCTGTACCAATCCCAAATAAGTACAGCTTATATTCACCCCGGTGTTCCCAATGATTAAGAAGCACTTCGGAGCCGGCTCGAGTGGCTGTACTGTCGAGATATTCAATCGCTAGTGATAGGGCTTTCAGCGCATACACATTCGCAATCGGGCAGGGGTCGGCTTTTTTGCCTGGTCCTCTGAATTTGCCGAGATCCGGTGATGCCTTACACCGGTAGCCGTTCTCTTCAACCAGGCTTGCCAGATGTTCCAATGCATTTTGGACGTGTGGGTCACTTCCCAGCCCCATCGCTTGCAAAGAGTAGAGTGATGTTGGAGCATCGCATAAAACCCAAGACCAGGCATCCTCGCCTGTTCCACCGAAGGCTTTGGGGATATTAATTTGAATCTGAAATGCGCCCTCCGGCGATTGGTGAGCCAGCAGCGACTCAACTGCATCAGACATTCCTGGGTCGTCAGTTCGTAGTCCAAAATCGGCCAGGGTGCTGAATTTGTAAATTGGGTGTTTGGCATCGTTGTGGCGCTTGATTGAATATCCTGGCCAGGTAGAAGCTTCTGCTATTAGTTCTTTGATTTGGGGGTGAGCTAGCATTGCAGAGCGGGCGGCTCCTACGTCCGGGTCATCCGGGGGTATGTCCAATAAATCAATCATCGTTCGGTACCGTGTCCATGGCTCATCTGATTTCAACAGCCAATGATGCAAGTCGTTCATTTTCTGCTCCTTTTAGAATGATAAATAGGAGTATGTCATTCCGAACGTAGTGAGGAATCTCTGAAGGGATGGATGTGATGCTGCCTTTGATGGCACGGAAGAGAGCACTGGGTAGTGAAGTGCACTGGGCAGTAAAGAGCATTGCTTATCTTATTCAATGTAATTGATTACTAGTTATTAGAACCATGAGAGGTTGTTGAGTAACTTTCAATTCGTTAATGTTTATTTGATGTTCTTCCATGAGTATTCGAAGTTTCTTCTCGATCTCGTAGTGATAGCTGAGCAACTTGCCGTTTAGCACGATGTTGTAAACTCCGTATGCGGATGGTGAAAAATCCTGTACTTCTTTACTGGCTTGTAATTCAACAACCTGTGCCGGGATACCCATGGACTCAGCGATCTTCAAAGTCCTTATTACGTCGTCATCGATATAAGGGCATTGGTCGGATCGAACGATTGTCAACCCGAACCCATAGTAGTCCAGCCGTTCTTCCCAATTTGCTGGAAATGAGGGCGGTTGTGCATCGTCAAATTTCTAGACCAGCAGATCAAAAGATGGGGGTGCGTGCCCCACGACTTCGAAGCTGTTATTAACTAGCAACTTCTTATCCGCAATCCAGTTGCCACCGCTGGTCACCATGGCAACGCCGTGTTTATTCGATTTACGAGCATCTTCGAGGCACTCATTGAGCAGATGAGAACCATATCCGTTTTTCTTCCCCCTTCCGACAACCCAAATACAGTGGATCACCAAATAATCATCCGCATTCACGGCTCTCCAGGCAGATTCGCCAGGTATGTACTCAATGAATCCCACAGATCTTCCATTCTCGTGAACAACCTTGGTTTTCATGCCTTCTGAGAACCGATTTTTCAGCCAAGTCAATTTCCGGCTATACTCTTCTGCTTTTGGTTTGCTCTTGTAGCAGAAGAATCCCTGTTGGGATACATTCGTTTCGTCGACCTCAACTATTTCAGTTTCGATTTTCATCTTTACTCCTCTTTCATCGACTAAATGGGTTCGCTTATTTGTTCCTTATATATTCATCTGGCATTCAGCCGGATCTCATTAGCTCGGCTTCGGAATGTTCTTTGGCGATCAGGTGCACCTTCTCAGCAACCAGCTTGTGTACTATCAGATGCTATTTATCTATATTCAACACCTTTGCTCCCCGTATCTTGCGGGTTTTAAGCTCAAGCAGCGCCTGGTTGGCATCTTGTAAATCGAATTCTTCATATTCGGGTTTAATCGGAATCCTGGATGCCAGGTCTAGAAATTCGATCACGTCATTCCTGGTTACGTTAGCTACACTTTTGATCTCTTTTTCCATCCAGAGTTGGGTGGTGTAATCTAACTTGAGGAGAAATTCCTTGTCGATATCTTCCTTGCGGATGGCGTTGATCACCAATCTTCCGCCCGGTTCCAGATTGTTCAAAGCTTCCACAACCGGCTTCCATACTGGCGTGGTGTCGATGATGGACCTCATTTTTTCTGGCGCTTCTTCTCCGATGTCTCCCGCCCATACAGCTCCCAATTCTTTGGCAAATATTCTTTCCCTTTCCGTTCTCGAAAAGACGAAGACCTTTGAATTGGGATATTGCTGTTTCACCAGCTTCAAGACGATGTGACCCGAACCCCCAAATCCTGTTAATCCGAGATTGTCTCCGTCTTTTATGCCGGTTAATCGCAGTGATCGATAGCCAATCGCACCCGCACACAATAAGGGAGCTGCTTCCGAATCAGAAAAGATATCTGGTATGGGATAGGCGAACCTTTGCGGGACAGTCATGTACTCACAATAACCGCCGTTGGCATCTCTTCCGGTCGCTTTGAAATGGGAGCATAGGTTCTCGTTTCCTGCCAGACAGAATTTGCATTCCCCACATGCGGAATAAATCCACGCAATCCCAACTCTGTCTCCAATTTTATGGATAGTGACGTTTTTACCAATCTCTTTTACGTATCCAACAACTTGGTGACCTGGTATAACTGGAAAGTGGGGTGGTGGGGTGCGACCCTCGATTTCATCCAGTTCGGTATGGCAGACACCGCAGGTTGATATTTTTACTAAGATTTCATAGTTATCTGGAACCGGTTGTGGGATATCTGTCATCTCTAAGGGGGTAATGTTTTCATTTAGATTATAGATTTTATTCAAGAGCATTGCTTCCATTATGGTTTTCTCCTGTGGATCTCGTATTGTGTATTGAGTATACAAAATCCAGATCATCAACAACATTCTGGCTCATATAAAGAATTCTAGCATAATCGGATATGCTAGATTGAGTCTTGATCCGGTGATTTTCTATTACTTAAATTCTGCTTGATTGGGGGTATTGATCTTTGTGGTCAGTGGGCTGTGTTTTTTATACTTTTATAGACCATCTAAGCCGTATGCACATTTCTATACGACTTGCATGAATCTAATTCTTCAGAGTGGAAAAATGAGTTGCGGGGAGGGATTGATGATATTCTTAATCTATGGCTAGCTGGTCTTTATCTCTTGGCGGCGTTCACGAATAGGTACCAGGAATACTGGGCAGCACGTGTTTTGCACGATCCGTTCGGCAACGCTGCCGACAACCAAGCTATCCATGCCTCCGCGTCCGTGTGTCGCCATCATAATAACATCTACCTTCTCTTTCTGTGCGACCGAGACAATCGTCTGAGCAGGTCGAGAGCCGGTGACAATTACGGTTGTGTTCACGCCTGCTTTCTGGAGATTAGTTGAGACGCCCTCGAGGTATTCTTTTGCTTCGGTTTCTGCATGCTCGCGCAGTTCTTGAATCTCATTTACCACGGCACCATACATTTCTGCCTCTGGTACCTGGGGAACCGAGATGAGCAGAACAACGCTTTCAAAGATAACGGATGCTTTCACGTAAGGTAATACTCGCTCGGCGAATTCTGAACCATCTAAGGTGACCAGTAGCTTCTTGAATTTAGGTACAGCTGGGGTTACTCCTTCTATCGGGTGGACGACCATTATCGGACAAGTTGCCTGCTGGAGAACCTGGTTTGCTACGCTTCCCAGAAGCAAGCGGGACACACCCGACCTTCCATGCGAACTGATGACGACCATATCAACGCCGATTTCTTTTACCAACCCGTTAATCGACTCTGCGACTTCACCAGTCCGGATGGTGTGATCTACCTCTACCCCTTTTGCTTTGAGAGAATTTTCGATCTTCTGTAAGTAGGTCTCTCTCTCCCCGTTGATTGACAACCGCCTACCTTTAAATGTAAGGGAGAAATGGATCGATTTTAGAAAACTTTCTTTTTGTTTCACTGTTAATAAAGTTAGGCGACTTTCATAGGCAATACATAGAGCTTCGGCTGCTGGTAGTGCTTGTTCGGCAAATTCTGAACCATCCAACGGGACCAGAATATGTTTAGGAGCCGCGACTTGACTTTGCGAGCGGTTTGTGGAGGTTGAGTAGGATGTATCCTGAATTATCGGGCTTAACGGGACGACAACGGGACCGGCGCTGGTTACCGCGACTGCCTCGCGGGCTTGACCAAAACCAAAACCACCCAACATTGCTTCTTCGAGGCCTCCAAGTTGCTCTGCGATTGGACTGGGTGCTCCAAGCTTGCTCCGATAGTATGTGAATGCTGCGAAAAGGATGGGTATGAATATGAAATAGGTCCAAGCGCCCTCGAAGAAACGTTCCTGGAATATCACTATTGTTGCAGCGCTAGTGATTGTTGCTGCGGTAATGGTACCAATCAAGGTTAATAATTGAGACGAGGAGTTGCTACGACCCAATTCACGGATCAGCCGTTTCGAGGCCGCCCAACCAGTCATACTCAAAAGGACGAAAACACCAGCTGCATAAAGCGCCAGGTAAGTTACTTCGTTTGTTCCGGCGAGTAGAAAAATAAATATTACCAATCCCACTTCAAGCCAGACTGGTTTGTCGGCTACATCAAACTTATTGCGCTGTCCCAGGTATGCCGGAATATAATTGCGGTTCGATAATCCTAAGGCGAGGTTCTGCAAACCTTGAGCGCTGGCCGCTGAAGCCGAAAGCAGAACTGCGATGCCAATCAAAGTCCCCATGTATGCCAGCGGCTGGGGGAGCAAAACGTCCATAGTTTGTGTAAATACCGATACGTGCGGATCGGTGGGGATCGAGATTGAATAAATTGCAGGACCGACGATAAGCATGGTCACTGCAGTCGTACCCATGATAAGGAGTAAGCTGCCAAAAGCTTTGTTGCTCTTTTCGCGGGGAGTGCCGTCATAAGCGGCAACTAGATTGGCGAAGACCTCAATACCGGTCATCACGGCAAGCATACGAGTAAAGCCGCCAAAAGTAAAGTGTAAGTATTCGCCAGAAAATGCACTCAGGTTGATCTTTGGTAAATGGAGACCGAATTTAAAAATTGTTGCCAAGATCATAGCCCAAAGTAGAAGCAGAACACCAGCAGTAGCCGGTCCAAAAGCGCGAGCCGCAGTTTTCGGTCCGCGGTTTACCAGCCAACCGGTGAGGATGCTCAGCGCGATCGCTATGATTGTCCGGTATTGGATTCCAAGGATGGATGTGGTTAATATTGGCAGCCTGTCTGCGAGAAACGTGACCATAGCAGCCATGCTCACCAGGAATGTCAGTGTGTATTCCACAAATGTGATCGCGGCATTTATTTTTACCGCCCAACTGCCAAACTCTTCTTCGCTAAGACCACTCCCGCCACTGCCATCGGTTACCCACCGCATAACCAAGCGGTACATTGCAGAAACCACAGCTATTGTAAACACTACCAGCCATATGGTAGTCCCAAAGGTGATGCTTGCAACCCCTGCAACAACGATTAGCCTTAGGAAAGGACCAAATACATACAGGGGCGATGTTGCTGGATCACCTCCGCCAGCCAGTGCGCCTTCAACAGAGTTTGATAACTTATACGAAACATGTGCCATCTATAAGAACCCTTCATATTGAGTGCAAGATGCCAGATTGACAAGCCTGCTCCAATTTATTGCGCGACGAAAAAACACAAGCGCACATTATATCCAATAATCCATTTCCTGCCATATTATTATATTTTGATAGTAATTTATATCGATCTTCAGCATAAAATTTTGATATAAAAGATGAGATCAATTGTTGACTCAATTTCCCAAAATAATCCTCCAGCGTGAAAATGCTGGAGGATAAAAACAAGTGTGTTCAATAGGAAAGTTTAAAATTCGAGTTAAACGCTGCTATTCTTTCCGGCCGCCGCTTAATTCGCCTTGCAGTTTTTCTAGTTCCTCCCATTGATCTCCGGCAGCCAATTCAGCCTGTTCGGGCCACGTTTTTGGATCTGCAAGGGAAATCCCAGCTGTATCCAGGATCTCGTCCAATTTGCTGACATCTGTATCAGCCAATAGAGCGAAACTTGAAACCCCAGCATCTTGAAGCAGGGAATTGATCTTGGGTCCAATGCCCTCGATATGCGTTAAATCGTCTACACGGGCGACATCTGCCGTCTGCTCCTCATCTACCTGGGTTCCAATTTCAGTTTCTTCGACTTCAGATTGTCTTGTGGATCGAGAAAGCAACCACCAAACCAACGCCAATACCAGGACAAATACTATTATCCAAACCCAATCACTGAACCCGAATTGCTGTGCTGTTATCGCGAAATTCAACTGGTTCGCCTCCAGAAAAAAAATCGATGATGCGATCATTTCTTATCTCCTCCTAATTGAAAGTAATTGAGAATCACAAGTTCATTATAACTCATGCACCGCAAAGTATGATGGTTTGTCCTATCTATCTATTTCCTCAATAAATGGGGGTGGCCATTCCAATTCCGTTTTTCTGCTTTTCTTGAAACGGTGATCACATTTCGAATTTCCTTCTGCGAGAGTAACAGTCCGTTCTAGACCGAATCCACCGGTTTTGCTTATGGGGTAATCGAGAAAGCAGTAAAAAGGTAAAAACTCACCCGCGCCCTGGGAATGGTAAAACTTCTGGGCACCGCACTCGCTGAAATCGTAGCCGTATTCGAAAGCTTCGCAATCTGGAGATGAAGAAATGCCGGGAAATCGCTCGGACGGCATTAGGACTGCCTTCAACAGAAGTTGTAAAGGAATATCTCAGCCAATTTATTGCCTAATCGCATATAATCTCATTAGTACGTCGTGGGTTGTTTATCAAAAAAATTTTGAAGCGAGGTAATAATAAAATGAGTTCTGTACACCGATTTAGTGGATCTGGGAATGATTATGATTGGGAAGGCGTTCCTGCCGAGCTTTATGAAGCAGAGGGCGTTCATGGAGCGGTGAAGCGGGTTCTTGTGGGTCCGGCTGATGGAGCACCGAACTTCGTCATTCGCTATTTTAATATCGAACTGGGTGGTCACAGTCGGTTGGAAAGACACCCACACGAACACGGAGTGATAATCCTACAGGGGAAGGCAAAAGTTCAATTGAATGAGGAGTTTGTAACGCTGGAGCCTCTTGATGCGGTTTATGTAGCAGGAAATGACCTGCACCAATTCACCAACATCGGAGATGAGCCACTGGGTTTTATCTGCGTGATTACGGCAAATATCTAACCCAGGGATAGCTATGGATGTAGATGCGACCTAAGATGAATTAATTCAATTGTCTCACTAATTAGGGATGGAAGAACGTTAATTAGCGATTCTAGGGGAAGGAAACCTGAGCGCAGATTGCGGGAACGGCACCTTCTGGGTAAAGGCGCCGGGCAATAATATGAAGACGTTTTGACCGTTCGAGATTCAGCAGAGTGCGAAATGAAGTTGTGATGGATTTAGGGGCTTTTAAGGATCCATCCTCGGAACGCATGCGCTCGGGGGACCGAGTTCCTATCTGCTGAACAGGTCGATCGGTTTGCTGATCGACTGGATGAAAAGCTGCGACATCGCCAGATGTGAATCGGACTTACTGAATTCCATATAAGGGAGTGGTGATAGACATATGGCTGTCAAGAGATCGTTGGGCAATATCAATTATGGATTGCATAACTTGCGGTGAGTCCATTTCACTTTTTAATTCTGAGGTCGTAAATGGCTCTTCGAAAGAAATCTTAGGGATCAGGTTGTATTTTTTGGGGGAAAACATTTGCTGCATTAGCTGGATTGTTTCCGCTACCTTTTGTTGTTTACGGATGTCTTTAAAGAATTTTACAAATCGGTGATTCATTACGGATGGGGAAAGTACACCGCTGACCATGGTAACCAAGACTTGTGTTTGGGGAACCCGGCGCAGGATCAATTCAACGCTGCGTGACCAGGTTTCCAGAGCTCCCTTCGCGCCGGGTAGAATGGCAGGATCAGGGTCGACCGCGCCGCTGGGGAAGATGAGCAGGGCAATCCCTTTTTCCAATTTTCTGATAATATCGCGCACTACATAGACCCTGTCGTGGAGATCATCGCTCGTGAAGATCAGGTGCCGGCGGGTATTGGGTAGTTTTCGCAGAAATGGAAAACCACCGGCGACGATGTTGAGATCATCCCGGGGAAGGCTTGATGCAATCACGAATTCGTCAAATGAGCCAGGGTGGTTGGATACGATCAGCAAAGGTCCATCCTGAGGTATTTTTTCTGCTCCATAGATATTAACGTCATTCACAAAGCGCGGCAGTATCTGGCGCATTGCTTCACAGATGCTGTCTGTGCGCTCCACAATTTGATCAAAACTGGCGGCAAGTTTTGAGAATTGATGTGCAGACGGCCAGACGAAAGGCGTTAAGAATTTGCGGGGTAGTCCCTGTCCAGAAGGTCCAAGACTTTTAAAAATATCATCGATGATCGCCCTTCTTAATAGAGGAACATCTGCTGATTGTGTTTTCATGATATGCCAAGTTTTGATAAAATAGAACCACTCTAAAATCGCACAGCGATTATTCGATTAGTATGCTCATGTTATCCTAATTCAATTTACCTGTCCATAGATTATCAGAGGAATTATTCCTTGCGATAGCAGAATCGTGTGTAGAAATTTTCCACTTGCCTTCAAAAAATATCTGGTCGATTTATGTTAATCAGAGAAAAGAGATGCGATTTCATCACGCTCCGGACGGGGTAGGGATTGAAGACCACCAGCAGTTGGGGACCAGACCGCTGGACGGCGGGTTGCACGGAATTCGTCTGCCGTCATCACATAACCTATTTCAGCGCATAGAATGCCGGCATCGGATATCGAGTTCCTGATCTTTTGGGCATCCTTTGGAGATGTGGTCAACAGCAAAGCGCCCGAGGCGATAGCTCCCAAGGGATCGATACCCATTGCCTGGCAGATACGCCCCGATAATGACGAGACCGGCACAGTGGAAGGGTCAATCCACAATGATTGCTGGCAGGCTTCGGACAGCTCCCAAAGTGCCGCGTACAGCCCACCTTCAGTTGGATCGTGCATGGCGGTGACTTTTCCGGTGCTTAAAGCGATCCTCGCATCTTGCAGAACACTGATCCCAGGTTGTTTAATGTAATCTTTCGCTGCCTCTATTTCAGTTTTGCCTAGCACTGATAATAACTCATGGGTGAATTCGTGTGCCAAAATGGCAGTAGCCTCAACAGGGACGCCCTTTGTCAACAGGATGCAGTCTCCCGGTTGAGCACCACGCGGTGTTACCAATTCGTCGCGGTTAACTTCTCCGATCATTGTGCCGACCAGTATGGGACGGTCCAGCCCATACGTGATCTCGGTGTGCCCACCTATGATCGTGACACCAATCTCCTCACAGGATGCCGTAATCTGGTCGTGAATCTGCTCCGCAACTTCTGAGGTGGTTAGCACTTCGGGGAGCAGCAGGGTTGTCAACATCCAGCGCGGTACTGCGCCGGTTGTGGCAATATCGTTGGCGTTGACATGGACAGCGTACCAACCAATCTCTTCCGTGGCAAATGTGATAGGATCGGATTTGAAGACCAGGAGGGTATCTCCGATTTCAATCACGGCACAATCCATCCCTATACCGGGACCGACTAAAACTCGTGGGTCGTTTAGGGGGATCCGTTCCAAGAGCCCAGCTAAAATTTTAGCAGGGAGTTTGCCAACCGGAAGAGTCATGCGTACCCTTATGCTTTATAGCCAATAGTCCGTAGGAAGTCCTTTCGCCAGACTACATCGTCTTCAGCCTCAACACCCCGGGGAGAAAATCCATCTACCACACCCATGATCCCTCTTCCTTGATCGGTTTCGATTACCACAACCTGTGTAGGGTTGGCTGTCGCGCAGAAGATATGGCACACTTCGGGAACCATTTTGATAGCATTCAAGACGTTTATTGGGAAATATCCCTCTCCGAGAAATATGACAAAGCTGTGCCCGGCTCCAATAGAGAGGGCGTTTTTCCGCGCCAGGTCGATCAAGTCTTGATCGGTGCCGCTCGTTCGCAGCAGGCATTTTCCAGACGCTTCACAGAATGCCAGTCCAAACTTGATATTCGGGACTGCAGTGACCAATGTTTCGTATACATCTTCGACTGTTTTAATGAAATGGGTCTGTCCTAATATAAAATTCAACTCGAGCGGCTTTTCGATTGAGATTGTGCTGAATTCCATGACATTCTCCTTTGAAATCTTGCTTTATAGGATGACATAAATTTGCTAGATGCCCTTTTTGATTCTACTATTAACCTTGTTATCAATAATAAAGATCAGCTGATGCATTTCGAATAGTAACTGTTGTGCTATCGATTTAGTAACCCTTTGCTGGTCTCGATCGCTTCCAAATTTTTATCGGCAAATTCATCACGTTGAGATACTGCTTCAATAAATGCTTCAAGTGGGTATATGTTGGTGCTTCGAAGGACCTCAGCTAACGCCATCACTGCCCAGAACTCCTTCTTCTTACCGGTTTTTCGAAAGTCCATTCCGATAATCTTTGCGCGGGTCTCAATTGGCAAGAGACTATTATTGATGTAGAGAATATCGTCCTCTGTTAACTTATGGATGTGCGGGAGCACTTTTTTAAGCCCCTCCGGGAATAACACCACCAGGCAATCGGCTTTTGTTATTGTGGTGCATTGGATATCTTGTGGGCTGATAATCACTTCCGAAAGGGAATAACCGGACTTTACCGTGATCTTATGGTCGTTTCGCTGTGTAGCCCATAAACCTGAGAGCACCGCCCCGCGACAAAATGCTGATGAAGCAGTGCCAATTTTCTTGCCCGACGCTCCTGCCACGATCCAATTCATTTTCTTCCCGACTTTATTGGAATACTTGGGTTTAATGGGTTTTTCTGTGAGGGGCAAAAGTCCCAATTGATCCCTCATATGATCGTGGTAAGCCTGGCTGAGTTCAGGTCTGGTCACCTTCTGGATGATACCCGATGAGAATCCAGATGTAGATAATGTCTCTTCTAACAATCTCTTGCTGTAGCGATTGTTAGGTACATAATAAGCGGTGCACAGTTCCCAAATGTCAATTAAGGAGAAACCGTCATGCTGGATTGCTTCTGTCATCATGGCTGCAAGGTTCTTATCGAATGCAGTGGTGCGAGCTACAAAAGTGGCTCCATTGATTGCGACCGTCCCACAGATGTCCATTGGGCGTTCAAGATTGCCGTATCGAGTAGTTGGGGTGTTTGCGCCGGTTGGTGTTGTTGCGGAGTGCTCTCCCCCGGTCATGCCGTAGTTGAAGTTATTAAATACCAACACTGTAACGCCAATGTTGCGCCGGGCAGCGTTAATAAGATGGTGTCCTCCTATCCCGCAACCCCCGTCACCCATAACGACGAGGACCTTAAGCTCTGGATTGGCGAGCTTGATTCCTGTGGCGTACGTAACAGACCTGCCGTGCAATCCATGAAATGTATTTGTGATGAAGTATTTGTCCGAAAGTCCTACGCACCCGATATCCGAGATGATTACGATGTCTTCTGGGTCAACCTGAAGCTGGATTAAAGCCTCATTCAAAGAATTAAGAATCAGGCTGTGACCACATCCAGGACAGAATGGATATGGAAGCATACCCTCATCTAAGTAGCTGGAACGCTTTACCATAATTAGAGTATGCCTCCACGATCCAGGATTTCAATAGGTGAAATTAATTCTCCATCTACCCGATGTACACCAATCACGTCCTGCTCTTCCTTTGCCAACCTCTCGATTTCGCGGCGATATTGACCAAGGTTAAGTTCGGGGATGACAACGCGCTCTACGCTGTCCATTGCATCACGTATCTGTTTTTCTGGGACAGGCCACAAAGAATGGATCGTCAATGAAGAGACTTTGATCCCTTTTCGGCGGGCAATGGATACAGCCTCGTCTGCCGAGCAGGAGGTTATTCCGAAACTGATAATCAGTGTTTCGGCTCCGTCCTGGAAGTTTGCCTTGGTCAGGGCGATTTCATCGAGATGATTTCCAATTTTGGCAGATAGGTGTTCGTTCAAACGTCCTACATCATCAGGCTTCTTTGATAAAAACCCCTGTTCATCGTGGGAAGATGTCGTGAATCTTACGATATGCGGACCGCCGAAAGGAGACATGGCTGGAACATTTGATAATTCTTGATAGTGGTAGGGGGTGAAAGTTCCGTGTTCTGGGGAAGTTTTTCGTTCTCGTACTGGGAAAGGTTCGTAGGAATCGATGTCAATCGTGGTACGAGTTAACACAACTTCCTTATCTGTCGCTAGAAAGACGGGGACCCTAAAGCGTTCGGCAAGGTCGAAAGCCCTTTTCGTCAAACCGTAGCACTCTGATGCCTTGCTCGGTGAAAGCACGATCAGCGGGTATCCGCCGGAAGTTCCCCAGCGCATGAATTGGATATCTCCCTGGGCGACGGTAGTCGCACCGCCTGTCGCAGGTCCCATTCGCTGACAATTCACAATAACCATGGGCACTTCCGCCATTATCGCAAGACCGATATTCTCGCTGTAGAGGCTGAGCCCTGGACCACTAGTAGCAGTCATCACCCTTGACCCAGCCATAGCAGCGCCGATGCAAAATCCGATTGAAGCGACCTCATCCTCAGCCTGGATAGCTACTCCTCCTACCTTAGGTATTTCATTTACCATGTGAAGCAGGATCGGGGTTGCTGGTGTGATGGGGTAACCGGCGAAGAAGTTGCAGCCTGAATGGATTGCCCCACGCACGATAACTTCTGCACCACTAATGAATTCTCTCATTTGTTTTTTTGTTTAATCTGCCGTTTGGCTCGAATAATTATTGAGCCTTTTATTAAACAAACGCAATCCTTAAGCTTGATGTTGTTAAGTATCAACTCCCAGCAGCGCGCTTGAGAACGCGCAGAGCGCGCAGGGTAACCCATTTGCTGGGTTCGCCTTTCTGCTCTATTTCAACCCAGGTCTTTCCATTATAAGTGTATTCCATCTTCCAACGTCCGAGGTTGTCTTGTTTGCTGAGCAGCAATTCGAGTGCGGGTTGGAGACGTGCATCCTGCCCATAGCCCAATAAGGTCAAAGCTTCCAGGTTCTGCAACACATCCGTTACGTAACCGATGTGAAATCCGAATTTGAACCAACTACGGTTTGGTTTAGGGCTGTAACCCATCGGATAATCAGCCATAGCGGGATCGCGGCTAAAAAGAAATCTTACACCTTCATCTAACGCTGATTTTATTTGAGGAGTACGGTCTAGCTCAGGCACTTTACTCAAGGCGAGCATCGACTTCACCGCACCCCAGGCGCAGGGAAGGTGGTTGTTTGCGCTACACGTAAAACCAGGACCGCTGTTGCCACTGCGGTAGTATCGTACTGGGGCTGATTTATTCTCGGCAGGTTCGATACCTTCGCCAGTGATGCTGCGCGCCAACCAATCAAGTGACTCCATAAGTCGTTCGTCGCCCATCCAGCCCAGATCGATCAAAGCTGCAACAAGGTTCCCCTGCAGGCATTGGATCATTCCAGAAGGTTTTGCATCGGCGCTAATTCCGCCGTATCTGGAGCGAGCGTGCTCCAAGATATAATCGCAAGCGGCGTTTATCCTGAGGTCATGTCCGTCGGCGCCTAGCAGTGCCAGTGAAATGAGCTGCCATACAGTCCCCCTGTATTTGGGATAATACCCGGGACCCGGTTCGACCCAATACCCCTCAGGATCCTGTGCTTCCAGAATAACAGGAACTGGACCATGCGCCATCACATTCTTACGGGCAGCTAGGATCTCACTATCATCGGGTTGCGTGTCCAATAATTCTCGTAATGCGAAATAACGCACACCCGGGTTTTGAGGATCATTTTCCAACAACCACGGTAAGGGATCCCCATTCAATTGTTCCATCAAAACATCGTTCATTTATGTAGCCCTCCAAATTGCAACAGCTCTTATTAGACCGAACCCAACCCGAGCAGTGATAGCCCAAAAAAGAAGAAACTGGGGTATTCAGCTGCTATCGAGTCTGCTGAACACTCCAGTTCTCCTGATTCATCTGATTTAGACCAACGTCAAATGCAAAGTTCTGTAAATGTGTCCTAATCCATATTACAATTTTGGCAGCAGGTATTCATATGCACTCAGACTGGCTTTTGCTCCTTCCCCTACGGCAATGAGAACTTGCTCTGCAAATCCAGATGTGACGTCACCGGCAGCAAAAATCCCGGGAACATTCGTGTGATTAGCGCAATCCACAACGATTCTTCCCTGGTCATCTAGATTAACCATATTGGCGATCATTTGTGAGTTGGGAATGAGCGCCATCTCGATAAATGTACCGTCGGCCTCAATTGCCGAGATTTTTCCGTCAGGGTCTTGCACCATCACACTTCTGGCAAAATCGTCGCCCTTTACTTCGATAACCTCATGACCGTCGAGAATCGTGACGTTATCAGCCGCTGTTAGTTTCTTTCCCAATGGCGAGGCCAGTTCTGTGTTGGATTTGCTGACCAGGTATACCTGTTCTGCGATAGTAGCCAATTCTGCTGTTGAACGCATTGCCAGGTCGCCGTCACCGATTACGACTACGGTCCGGTCGATGAAGAGGGGCGCATAACTCAGCGCAGAATAACAAAGCCCGCTCATCATATATTCTTTTTCGCCCGGTATTTTTAGGCGCAGTTGCTTTGCACCAGTGGCGACGATGACGGCTTTGGTCTTCAATTCTCCACCACCTCTGGTCACGACTAAAAATCCACCCTCATCCTTCTTAATTTCATCTACAGGCTCCATATGGCGAGCGAAGTCGAGATACTCCAATTCGCTTCTGAATTTATTGACAACCTCCAAACCGTGGATGACCTGATAATCCTTGATCCATGGGAGCCCCAATTTGTAGTTTGTCTTGCCTCCCAGGTCTCTAGATACAAGCAGAACATTGATCCGTTTACGGATGGCGTACATCGTAGCAGTCAGACCAGCTGGGCCTCCACCAACAACAATTAAATCGTACATGGTTCACCTCTTATCGTGTAATGTTCTTCTATTAAAAATGATTTGATCTCCATCACACATCTAATAAATACCTTAAATTGTGTTTTTGTTAATCCTCGGGCGCCTCAGCGATGAATCCCATATTCATCATCATTTGTGTCAATTCATGTGAGCGCTTGATGATTTTAGCTGCGTGATTGAAGAGTTCGTCATAGTTCATTTGTAAACGCGCCAGACCTTGTTCCTGGGCTTTCATCCCTACTGCAGCAGCCTCGCGGGGAAATACTTCCCAATCGTCCATGGTTGGTAATATATGCTCCTCGTCGAGCTTATCACCGATTTGATTCGCCATTGCTTCGGCGGCTGCGAAGCACATTTCATCCGTGATAGTACGGGCACGCACGTCGAGAGTGCCGCGGAAAATTCCAGGAAATCCGAGTGAATTGTTTACCTGGTTAGGGAAATCTGAGCGACCTGTAGCGACCACAGTCGCGCCCGCACCTTTAGCATCCCAAGGCCAAATCTCAGGGACTGGGTTAGCGCATGCGAAAACTATGGGGTCTCTAGCCATTTTCTCAACCCATTCTGGTAATATGATATCGGGACCTGGTCGCGATAAGGCGATGACCACATCTGCATCTTTCATTGCCTCAGGGATGCCACCCTCACGTCCTTCGTTGTTGGTAGTCTGGCATAGACGCCACTTATCGACATATTCGGCTTTGCGCATTTCTAAATCTTTGCGGTGTTTACCTAAGATACCTTTGCTGTCCACCATGAAGCAGCGTCCGGGATCAGCTCCCCAGCCGAAGATAAGGCGCGAACAAGCTACATTAGCCGCCCCAGTACCAACGAACGCTATGGTCACGTCACTCATCTTTTTGCCGACCACCTTGAGTGCATTGATCAGTCCTGCTAAAGTGACAGTTGCCGTGCCCTGTTGGTCGTCATGCCAGATAGGTATCTCGGCTTTCTCCCGCAGGGTGTCGAGGATACGGAAGCATTTGGGTTGTGAGAGATCCTCCAAATTGACGCCGCCGAGTGAGGGCTGCAGAAGTAAGACGGTATCGATGATTTTATTTGGATCTTTCGTGTCCAGCATAATTGGAATGCCGTCGATACCACCTAAATATTTATATAGAAGGGCTTTCCCTTCCATGACCGGTAGTCCGGCTTTTGGACCAATATCTCCCAGACCTAATACGCGCGTACCATCGCTGACGACCGCCACGGTGTTCCATTTATTTGTGTATTCATATACCAAATCGGGATCTTCCGCGATAGCACGACATGGCGCTGCCACACCGGGAGTGTACCAGATGGCAAAGTCATTGAAATCTCTAACTGGGCATTTAAGCGCGGTTTCGATCTTGCCGCGATAGTGAGGATGCAGGATCATGGCGTCCTTGGAAGGTTTATTCGCCTTCGCAAGAAGTTCATCTACGTCTACTTGCTGCTTATCTTTTTCTGCCGTCATTTATTGTCTCCGTTTTGTTATTACATAGGTGGGTAAAAAAAATATTTGGGGGTTTAATATGTCAATAAGTTCTCCAATCCGAGCATCTAACTCGAGTCAACCATCTTAAGGTCAATACGAGACACACCGATAGTTGTGGTCCGTTTTAAAACGCGAATAGATTAAACGATGTGGATAGTTATTAGAAGGAATAAAAATCGCCCCAACTGCGTTCTGCGGCAGGGGCGGATTGAACAGATTTTTTGTGTGTGGAAACAGATGCTTTTCTACTTTTTGAATATTTATCATTATCGAAGAGCTCACGCGTTGAGAATTCCGTGTTTTTTAAAGTTGTTTGATTGTAGCATTTTGAAGATAGGTTGTCAACAAATTTATCACAAATTGATCACTTATGTTTTCCCTTGTCCCATTGTGGACTTTTTGATAGTATAGTGTGAGCATGGACACTTGCACACGGTCTAATCGATCGTGTGGGTTTGCACTACCTGTTTGCGTCTATCGCTGCGCGTGAGAGATGATAAATGGATGAATTGGCTTTAATCAGTGATGCACGTAAGGGTGATCTGGATTCTTTCAACCGCCTGGTATTGGCTTACCAGGATTTGCTTTACCATCAGGCTTACCGCCTGATGGGGGAATCCGATGCTGCTGAGGATGCAACCCAGAATGCTTTTATTTCGGCTTATAAAAACCTCAAATCTTTCCGCGGGGGTTCGTTCAAAGCATGGCTGTTGCGGATCGTTACGAATGTTTGTTATGATGAACTCCGTCGCAGGAAGCGGCGTCCCACCACACCTCTGGAACCTTTGAACAAGGAAGATGAAAGGATAGAGTCTCCTCAATGGCTTGCGGACCCCGCCGAATCACCTGAAGAGTTCACTGAACGGAGCGAGCTAAGCCGCGCGCTGCAGCATTGTCTGGATAAACTCCCCATGGATTTCCGGACAGTTATTGTTTTGGTGGATATTCACGGCTTGAACTATCGAGAAGCTAGCGAGGCTATTGGGAAGCCATTGGGAACTGTGAAAAGCCGTCTAGCAAGATCGCGCATTCGAATGCGCGACTGCCTGGGTGGATTTGGGGAACTTTTGCCACCCGCATATCGTCTGGTGGGAGAGAGTGAATAATGACGAAAAGAATTTCTCCCAAGGAATGGGAGGCCTTATCGGCTCACCTGGATGGACAATTATCCGTAAGCGATCGGCTTCGTTTGGAAAGGTTATTAACTGAAAGACCAGAAATGCGTGTTGCTCTTAAAGATCTACACCGCACTCGAGATTTCTTGCGTAGCCAGCCGAGCTTGCGCGCTCCACGCAATTTCACCCTTTCACCGCAACTGGCAGGGATTCGAATAAAAGAACGCAGGTCTTCGTTTGCTTTTCCAGTTCTAAGTGCCGTATCGGCGTTAGCTTCGATTCTGTTTGTATTGGTATTTGTGGGTGATATGCTTATCACGGGAGCAGGACCTTCTCGGAATTTTGTCGCTCAAGCTCCAGTTGAAGAGTATCCTGCGGTAGAGGAGACAGTTCCTGAATCATTCTCTCCCGCGGAAAGTGAATTGCAGGAAATTCCTCCTACAGAAATAACCATTCAAGAAGTGCAGGTCCCATCTGTTGCAGCAGAGGGTGAAGTTCTCGAAAGCATGGCGGAAGAAGAAGTGGAGGCAGTGTCAAAGGCGATTGGTACTGTAGACGAAAGCCGGACCGGGGGTGCAATTCAAACCCCAATTCTCGAACCGGTTTCTCCTGATTTCGAAGCAGTCCCAGGAGGGAAAGCGGAGCAGGAACCTGGTATCTATGATGAGGATACCGGGCGGCTTGAACCATCTGTCGATCAAGATATTTCATCGACAGCCCGGCTTATTGAGAAGTTACCCTATTTGATGCAGCGGTCGACGATGCGTATATTGGAAGTGATTTTAATTATGATTGCATTTAGCGCAGGTTTGGCGGCATTGTATATTCGCCGTATCGGTAAAAGATTATAAATTGGATATTTGCAATACTTTTGTAAACCAGTAATGGCTGCGAAAATCATTGATGCAATAAACTACTGCCCACGATGTGGAAAGCCAGTAATTCAGGCGGAACGGTCCGGGCGCCAACGCCCCGTTTGTCCAAATTGTGGATGGATATATTTTGCTGATCCGAAAGTGGCTGTAGCAGCCCTGATCACACAAGAAGAAAAGGTCCTTCTCGTCCGCAGGACTGTTGATCCCCAACGTGGGTTATGGGCGCTGCCAGCAGGCTATGTGGACGCTGGAGAAGATCCAGCCTGCGCATGCGAGAGGGAATGCCAAGAGGAGACCGGTTTAAAAGTAAGAGTTACAGGTCTGATTGACGTGCTGAACGGGCAGGATCATCCCAATGGAGCTCATATAATTATCGTCTACCGGGCTGAGGTTGTATCAGGTTCTTTGAGACCGGACGATGATGTCGATCGCGCTGATTATTTTCAGCGCAATAATTTACCCCCGTTGGCATTCACCACAACCCTTAAAGTATTGGACACGCAATTTTCGAGTCAGGGTTAATTTAATTTGAATAACGGTGTCTAATTCTCAACAGATTGAATCAATTCTTGAGCTGACTTGAGGGTGCCTTCACTCACTGAGCCCAGCATATGTGCTAATTCAAGGACCCGCTCCTGCCCTTGCACTTGATTGACTTTTGTGATCGTACGATCTGCCTGAAGGTCTTTCTCAACGTGGAAATGTTGTCCACTATAGGCAGCTAGTTGTGGGAGATGAGTGACGCACAGCACTTGATGCTGGCGGCTCAACTCCCATAGTTTTTTGCCTACGATGCCACCTGCACGCCCGCCAATCCCCTGGTCAATCTCATCGAAAATCAAGGTCGGTATATAATCCGCCTGCGCCAGGACATATTTCAGTGCCAACATTAAGCGGGATGTCTCCCCCCCGGATGCAATTTTGATCAAGGGCTTATATCCTTCCCCGGGATTCGTTTCGATTAAAAACTCTACTTGCTCGAGACCATTTGCATAGAAAGCGACTCTCAGTCCATCCTCAAGTTCAACCCCATTTGGGTCCGCTTTTTGTGTAAAGTCAACGATAAGCCGCGCCCCTTTCATATGCAGGTCGGCCAATTCGGTTTCTAATGTTTTCTCCAATTTCTGTGCCGCAGCATAGCGCATCTGTGAAATTTCTTGTCCTACGCTGCTTATTGTAAACAATAGCTCAATCTGCTCGGCTTCCAGCACTTGGATCCTTCCTTCTGCATTCGTGATCTGGTTTAGCTGGTTCTTCGCATTTTCCGCGAATTCAAGAACAGACTGAATGCTGTCCCCATATTTACGTTTTAGATTTTCAATTAAAGATAGGCGCTCTTCCACCTGGTTTAGCCGCTTCGAATTGAATTCAATGCTCCCCAAATAAGAACGAATTTGTAAAGAAAGATCGGTTGCATTTTCAAATAACGTCTGGGTTTGTTCCTTGAGCGCCGTCTGAGAAGGATCAAGACGAGCCAGTTCGTTTGTGGTATCGAAAGCCTGTCCGAGTAGATCGGTGGTTGTTTGTGTCTCGGGTGTGCCTTCATCTAAAGCAAACAAAACCTCCTGGGCTAATGATGCCAAAGCCTCAGCATTTGCCAATCTATTGCGTTCCTCTTTTAGATCATTTTCCTCAATTAATGTAAGTTGAGCAGTTTCTATCTCTTCGATTTGATAATTGAGAATATCTGAGAGACGGGCTGCGTCTCTCTCTGCCTGTCGGATTTCATCTAGTTCCTTGCGTACGTTGTACAAGCGTCGAAAAGAACTGCGGTATGAGGTTAACTTTTCTTGGATGCGACTCTGATGTTCTGACGATGCAAAGCGGTCTAGCAGCTCTTGATGTTGGCCGACTCTTAAAAGCGATAAGTGCTCGGATTGCCCGTGAATATCGATCAAGAACTCACCAATCTGTCGTAATAAACTGGCAGTTGAGACGTGACCATTTATACGCGCCACGTTGCGACCAGTTTGACGGATTTCCCTGCTTAAGGACAGGTAATCAGGATCGTCCTGTAAATCCTCCCGGTTTAGGATTTTGTGAACCGCATCTCTGGATTTCTCTGGTATCAGGAAAACGCCTTCGAGGGAGGCGTGGTTGGCTCCTGTGCGAATCATTGTGGAATCGGCTCGCCCTCCCAAAAGTGTTTCTACGGCGTCAATAATGATAGACTTTCCCGCACCAGTTTCTCCTGTGAAGGTGATTAAACCTGGCTCGAAGGATAGATTGAGCCTATCGATAATTGCGAAATCTTCGATATATAATTCGGTAAGCATGGTTAAATTCTAATACCTCTAAGCCGGTAATACACGGTGGTAGTCAATGTGAAGGTGTAAATTATTTGCCAGGCTAATGGGAACAAAGAGAAGAGACCCCCATAACCAAGAACTGTTTTCATAATAGCTAATAATAAAAATGGAAGGCAGCCAAGGACGGCAGCGATGGCGGCAACCTGGAAGAAGCGTTTAGAGCGCCTGCGATGAACAGCCTTACGCACAATTTCTGCAATAGCGATAGCGTAAGTCGGGGTCAGGAAGATGACAATAAAGCCAGCCAAGATTGTCGCTAGGGCTCCCAGGAATGTGGTTAACCAAGCACCCAGCAATGACAATACCGCAACGATCACAATAGTTAGCGGGTAGTCGGACCACTTAGCGGTTTCGAATGCCTTCTGCTGACCTTGGACACATTCAGGACAACGGTAGCCAGTTGGTGTGGGTATGGCGCATTTAGTGCAAATTAGTTTGTTGCAATTGTTGCAGCGCAGACTGGTTTCAACACGGGGGTGATTGGCACAGTACAGGATTGGGGGAATGTCGCTCATCGATGATTTCCTGTCGAAGGGTTTTGACTCATATGAAGTGTGATATTGCGGTAGAAATAACCGCGATCTTGAAAACGGATGAATTGGACGTTGTGTTCACTGGCGTATGCGTCGATCCGATCTCCGTTCATTAACTCAATTGGAGTCTGACCATCTGGAGAGAGGACAGCTTGGTGGTCGGTATGCACTGTAATGCTTACCGTGGATCCTTCTGCCAGTACGATAGTGCGGTCTACCGAGAGGTGAGGTGCAACGGCTACCAATAATATATTCCGCAGTTCGGGGGGAAGGATAGGTCCACCGGCGGCCAGGGCGTAGGCGGTCGAGCCAGTAGCAGTGGCTGCGATCATTCCATCAGCGACAAAGGTCGTCAGCGGCAGACCATCCACACGGGTGCTCAGGTGAACCGGACGGATTATGTGACCCCGGGTGACTACGATTTCGTTGAGCACCTCCCATGTGCCGAGTTTCTCTCCATTTCGCCACTGTTCAGCATGCAGCATCATACGGTGTTCCAGCCAATAATCTCCCTCGAATAGGCGCGGCAGAACATCGTGCCACTGGTTTTTTTTAACTTCAGTGAGAAAACCGAATTTACCCAGATTGATGCCGAGGATAGGTACCTCTGGAGGTCCGCATAAGTGACCTGCACGCAGCATGGTCCCATCTCCACCGAGGGCTATTAATAGGTCAACATCTCCATCTGTTACCAGATTGCGTAAGGGTTCGTCGTATAAGAACCCCTGTGTTGCAGAGACCCCCTGTTCTTTAAGAAATGTAACAATCTGGGTCGTTTCATCTGATGCATCCAGTATTTGGGGATGTGTGGCGATGAGGATGTGTTGAAATTCATTCGAAGTACTGGACATGGCACGCCAATTATATTACATAAGTCTTTGAAAACAGGTTGAACGTAAGACGCAGACCCTGCTCTTAGCAGTTGAGTTATGTGAGCGTGCTAACTCTGCATGGATTGTCTTTACTTCAACTGGTGTCGCCTTTTTGCATCGTTTGGTATACTTCAGCGCCTTCAGCGATCTGTGCTTGATTGTCAGACTTATGTTTGCGATTGTAGTACCTCCAGGTTCGAAGACAGAATTGAAATGTCCTGACTTTTGAGGCATTGATTGTGCGTATACCTCTATGGAGTATTACAAACGTTCTTCTAAACGTTTTAAACTTTGCTCAAGTTGTTCCTGTCGCAGGCTGATTGTAAGGTCTCCGCGTGTCCTTTCGGTCACTGAGCGAACGATATCAGTCAGGCGTCGTAACCCTCCCGTGATAGCATTAGGATAATCCATCGTTATCAGGATTGCGTAGGTATCGTCCATGTGACTTAACAATCGTTCAGCTTCTTGAGAGTGACCGTGACGAAGACTATCCAGACAGCGACGACGCAATTCGCCAACCGCCTCTGCTAATCCCTGTAAATAGGTAGAATATTCCAATCCGAGCTCTTCGGGGAAAGGTAATTCGTCGTTATCAATGAGAGCGAAAACTATGTTGGCTTCCGCATATTCCTTGAGGGCATTTTGGGTGTAACCTGCGAAATACAAATCCGGATAGTCGGCCAGGTTTTGGTTCAACTGTTTCACTAACTGTTTTGCGTTATCCAGGTTTTCATTGGCGAGATCCTTCTCGTCTCGATGAGTGGCGCGGATTGCGTTTGAACAGTACCGGATGATGGTGCGGGTTTGTGCTAACGCCTGTTCGCGAGATTCGGTGCGGGCGTCAAAGGATTGCCGGATACGTTCGGCGATTTCGTCTAGGCGATGCATGGGAATATTCTATACCTTTAATTTGATTTTTTTTATCTGATATTTTGCACTCGCTTGGATAGCGATTACTTTTCAGGTGGATTGTCAGGAAGAGATTGAGAACGAAATAGATGGTCGGCGAGTGTATTGCCGCGCGGTACGTTGATTTTACCGAAAGCGTTCTCGTACTTAACTATATTTTCGGAGAGAGCACTGAAAAACAGCTTGGCTCCGAGCGGTGACATAACTATTCGGGAGCTTACTCGTGGCGGGATTCCACCCGGAAGCAGGTGGGCAAAGTCAAAGACCATCTCAGATGGTGAGTGAGCGATGCGTACCAGGTTGACGTACTCAATTTCTAGGTCTGAAGGAACTTCCAATGGTGGAAGTTTTTTACCTTTTGGAGGTGGTGGTACGGCTGCCATATTCTTCCTCCTGAAACAAAGGTGACTACCGATTTTGAGATAGTCACCTTATGATATATCGACTAATAGATTTAGAAGGGGATTTCCTCATCAGTTTCGGAAACTTGTGCATCTGAGGTTGATTCAACTGATTGGTAAGTGTCATCCGCTTCGCTGCGAGGTGTTAGAAAGCGAACATTACGAGCGCTCACTTCAAAACTCGCTCCAGAGGTCCCATCCTGCCTTTGGTAGACACGAGGACCGCCTGTACTGGGATCGCAAACCAAACGACCCTCGACCAACACTCTTTTCCCTTTTTGAAGGTATTCGTTGCAAGATTCCGCCATTTTGCCCCAAACAGAGACTCTAACCCAGATTGTTTTCTTAATTCGTTCTCCTTGACTATCTGTATAGCTATCATCTACTGCAATATTTAAATTAGTAACAGCTTGACCATTTGGAGTATAGCGCATTTCAGGATCTCGACCGAGATTCCCGACGATTATGATAGTGTGATACATGGGAGGCTCCTTTTTTATAACTTTGTGGTTGATTTTGCTAATTGGTTTAATGTAGCCTTTGAGTGAACTGAATGAACTCACAAGGATGGTAAGTTAATTGTACTTTGGTTCTTACAGTAACGTAAGGATTAACTTCATGAAAAGCGATTACTCGTTTCTAAACTGCAGGCAGTAATGGTGAAAAGTATTGCTCACCCATGCGCTACCATATCCGTAAGGGAATAGATTGAGATCATCCTGGCACCATATGCGTTCATCTTTGAGCTGAAAAATCTTCCCCAATCGGCGACCCAAATCCCAGGCTAAAGGATAGACTACACCGCCTTTCTTCACATTCTTTACGATAATGGTTAGATAAGCACGCGGTCGCATAAATGGTTTTATTGATTCGTAAATATTTACCAACTTGTCCAAGAATTGATCATATTCGTCGATGTTCCCGAGGTCATTGGGGTTATCGGAATAAAATAAATCCAGGTCGTTCGCTAGACGACGGTTTTTCTGTGTTTTTGAGCCCTTCGCATGCAGCATATTCCAATACGGCGGCGAAGTAATCATGTAGTCAATAAGAGGAATTTCATATTTTGCAGCGAGTTCGGAAAATTTTCCTGCATCACCGGTGATAACCAGCGAAGCCAGGCGTTCCACGGTTTCGCAAAGATTTATTCGTTCTTCATCAATAATCTGACGCGCGATTTCGGCGTATTTTGGATTGAGTTCAATACCGTAACTGTGACGTCCAGATCTTAGGGCTGCGATTTGGGTGCTTCCGGTTCCTACCATAGGATCTAGAACAACTTGTCCTTGTTTGGTAAAAAATTCGATGAATTCTTGCGCCAGCGACTCTGGGAATTTAGCTGGATGTAGGAGAACGTCTTTGCGCCTAGGTGGTGGATTATGAATAAACCACGATTTCTGGAATTTCAACCATGTTTTTGAATTAAGGTCGTTAAGCCGATTTTGAAATTTACGCTTGGTCATAGTTTTCATTCAATCGCTTCATAAACGACTAGATTGGAGTAGCTGACTGTGACATCATCGTCGCCAGAAGCTCTAGCGAATACACCTATACCGCCGCTTGGTAGGGTAGGTTCAAAAACGGTGAATAAGTGTTCTCCGTTAGCAAAAAAGCGCATCTCTTTGCCAACTGCCCATACTGCCAGTTGTGAATTACTTGGAGCACCGGGAGGAACTGCACCACTCATTGTGAGAGGCTGAGGAGAAGAGGCGTGACCTTTTATAAACTTGTCCACGCGAGTCTGCCCATCGCAGGTTAAGGAAAAGCGGTAAAAATCCAAGGAACTCGATATGCGCAGTAGAAATCCGTACTCGTCAACATCGCGGCAAATACTTGGGTTTGCTGTAATTTCTGCATAAAAATTACTCAAGCTTGTATCCTGGCGAAGGCTGAAAAGGTAGCCGCGCTCTTTTTTTACTGCCAGGGTCAGCTCATCCTTCCCTAATGCAATGACACCGTCCTGAAAGGTGCCCAATTCCCACATCGTGGGGTTGTTAAAATCATCAGAAAAAATTAGATCACCATAGCGGGGGCGAACATCGACAGTTGGTGTTATGGGCAAGGTGACTTTAGGTAAAGGGGTGTAGGTGGGTGTGGGGGGAAACCAGATAATTGTTGGTGTTAAGGTATCCGTTGGTGAAAGTGGCGTATCGGTTTGCGATGAAGGAGGCTGCATTATCAGCGGAAAGCAGGCTGCTGAACTTACAGCGACAATTAATAGAATCATCACCATGAGAAATAATTTCATGACTTAAGTTTACTATGGAAATGATCGAAGCAAGCCCTGGATTGCTTGGTTGATGTATTACGATGAATGGAAATTGATATAATAAATCGCAGGTTGATCCTTGTTTGTGTCGTTTATTTTCGTTAGTGTAAAATAGAATCGTAAAAGAGCGGATGTTTCGATTAGTTAAAATTATCGAATACCTCTCATCAAATAAATTTCTAGCGAATATTGATTTTGATAATTCAATTGATCTACAATCACGAATATTAGGAGCGAGAATGCGCAAAAAGGGAATACTGATCACTGGTGCAGCAGGTGAGATTGGGATGGCTCTTATCAAGAGTCTTTCAAAACAAGAAGAATACCGATTGATCACGTTAGATTTGAAGCCTTTAGAGCCAGAAAGCGAGAGTTTAGTAACGCACGTGCAGGGCGACCTGCTGGACAATTCACTGCTGGCTCGATTGGCTAGCGAATACGAAATTGGAATTATTTACCATTTAGCAGCCTTATTATCCACCCGGGCTGAATTTACACCGGAAGCCGCCCATAAGGTAAATGTGGAGGGCACACTCGGATTGTTGAAACTTGCCTCTGAGCAGTCTCAGTGGCGTGGTGAACCGGTCTTATTTATTTTCCCCAGCTCAATCGCCGCATATGGAGTTCCCGACCTTGAAATCAAAGCGCAGTTCCCGCATGTTCGTGAATGGGAATGGAATTATCCACGCACGATGTACGGTTGCAATAAATTGTATTGTGAAATGCTGGGGATATATTACAGCCAATACTATAAACAATTAGCTTCTGAGCGACCGGTTATGTTGGATTTTCGGGCAGTTCGATTTCCTGGTTTGATCAGTGCGTTTACATTACCGAGCGGTGGTACCAGCGATTATGGTCCTGAGATGCTGCACGCTGCGGCTAAGGGCGATCCATACGCGTGTTTTGTACGGGAAGATACGATCATCCCGTTCATGGTGATGCCAGATGCAGTCAGAGCGTTAATTAAACTTGCCGATGCGCCGGTTGATTCTTTAAGCCGGCGAGTATTTAACGTGACCAGTTTCAGTCTAAAAGCCAGCCAATTCCGAAACATGGTCTTGAAGTATTTTCCTGATTCCCAGATCACATTTGATCCAGATTTATTACGCCAGGCAATATTGGATAGCTGGCCAGCCGGGTTAAATGACAATGATGCCCAGCGTGACTGGGGGTGGCATCCCATTTACGATCTCGAGCGTTCATTTTCTGATTACCTGGTCCCGAATATCGTTGAACGCTATCGGAAATTTTAGGATTTTTCATCAGACGTGAAACTATAATTTGAAATCAATTAGCAAAAAAATCAATTGGAGAGTAAAGATGAAAGAGAATCTCAGAGTAGGCTATATCGGCTTGGGTTTGATGGGCAGGGCTATGGCACGCAATATACTCATGGCTGGATTCCAGCTCGTTATTCACAACCGGAGCAGGCAGGCTGTGAACGAATTGGTTGCCGAAGGTGCAAAAGAAGCATTTTCACCAGCCGAGGTAGCGAATCAAGTGGATGTGGTGTTTACGAACTTGCCGGATTCACCTGATGTTGAAAGTGTTGCTTTGGGATCAAAAGGGATTATCGAAAGCATACGACCAGGAATGCTCTTTGTGGATAATTCGACGATAAAACCGGCAACCGCGCGGTACATTGCAGAGCAATTCATTGAAGTGGGAGTGCTTGCATTAGATGCTCCGGTCAGCGGTGGAGACATCGGGGCTAAAAACGGTACGCTCACAATCATGGTTGGTGGTCCCGGTGAGGCTCTAGAAAGGGTGATGCCAATATTTCGTGTAATGGGCAAAACTATTACACATGTCGGCGAATCAGGTGCAGGACAAATTGCTAAAGCTGCTAATCAAATTATGGTTGCCGCCCAAATGGTTGCGATGGGTGAACTGATTGTTTTCGCTAAAAAGACCGGGGCTGATCCTCAAAAAGTGGTGGAAGCAATTCGCGGCGGTGCAGCCCAATGCTGGACGCTTGACATAAAGCCGCCGCGTCTATTTCATGGAAACCGTGAGCCGGGGTTTAAGGCTTATATGCAGGCGAAGGATTTGGGGATTGTCATTGATACGGCGCGTGAATATGGAATTCCTTTGCCATCGGCGGCAGTGGATGCCCAATTATTTAATGCGATGTTAGAGATGGGTATGTCGGAACTCGACAATTCCGCTGTTATAGGTGTGATGGAAAAATTATCGGGTATCAGACTGCTTGACTATGAAATAGACTAACCAAAGCATTCATGTTGCATTGTCACATTCATGTGAAATGTAAAAATGCTCCCAGCATGATCAGGAGCTGTCCAGAGTGATATGTTACCCTCACTTTTAATTTCGTATTTGGAATGGGGGTTACGAATCTATTCCAGGCTAATAACGTATCGGATAGGAAGAAGAGCACTGCGCCGCCGCTGACTAATAAAGCAGGACCGGCGTTCCAGTCTTCTTTTACTAAGGAAAGACATGCAGAAAGCACCATCAAGCTGATTGTGATGCTGTAAATAAGGAACGGAACTTTCATTTTTGTATTGTTTGATCGTTCCAATCCTATTGATATGGAACGGAATATCTGGCAGGCGGTTATCGTAATAATAAAAATGAGGGAAATGCTCGCAAGATTGACTGGAGGCAACGTGTCATTGAATCCGATGATATATGCTACGTGTACCAGCAGGAATGAGACGAGACCTGCTATGAATTTTTCCTTAGGTAGTAAAAGAAAAACATCTCCCGCCAGAGAAAAAAGCAACCCAATAAAAAACCATATTAAATGACCACTTAAATTTCCATTGAGTGCCAGCCAGATCAGCAGCGCGATGATAACGACGGGTTTGGCGAAATAGTCAATACGCTTTTTTTGACCTGTTAATGCGATCCAATCAACAAATACAATAACCACTGCGATAATATAGAACAAATTAAAAACCCATCCTGCGCAGTATTTTTTCATCATTGCGCCAATTCTTGCGCACTTTCACATTTAATCGCAAATATACCTTGCGTCCGCTCATTGCTTCGATCTCTTTACGAGCAGCACTTCCGATTTTCTTTATCATGCTGCCACCTTGACCTACCACGATTGGTTTGTGAGATTCGCGTTCTACGAAGATAGTTGCTTCTATATAAGCGCCACCCTCTCCGCGCTCTGTGAATTGATCAATACGAATCGCAATACCATGCGGAATTTCATCACGCAATAAAGCTAAGGCGGCTTCGCGTATAAGGTCCGCAGATATTTCTCGTTCGTATAAATCAGTTAATTGGTCATCAGGAAAGAAAGGTAAGCCTTTGGGCAAGTGTGATGTGATTTCACCCAGTAGAATATCTAGATTCTCGGTTCGGGTAGCTGAAATGGATATATCAGTGGCTCTTGGGATACCATTCATGTAAGCTTCACGGTTTATACTTAAAATCTCGGTGTTCACAAGATCACTCTTATTTAAAGCTAAAACTACGGGAATAGAACGATTTAGTCCTGTGAGAAGATTAAATAACAATAGATCTTCCTCGTTCGGTTCTTGGCTTACATCCACTACAAGTAGAATTACGTCACTGTCTTCGAGGCTGGCTTTAGCTTCTCGATTCATTCGTTCACCGAGCTTATGTCTCGGGTTATGGATGCCAGGTGTGTCAACGAATATT
The DNA here is from genome assembly GCA_965603285.1 of uncultured bacterium. Taxonomy (GTDB): domain Bacteria; phylum Chloroflexota; class Anaerolineae; order Anaerolineales; family UBA4823; genus JAUWPO01. The sequence continues at coordinate 7,855 of CBFDCK010000010.1, read as the reverse complement.
ATTTGCAAATATTTATCTTTGTTTTTTATTGTCAGAATCCCCATCTGTCGCTTGCGTGTTGTTTGAGGGCGTGGGGAAACCGCTGCGATTTTCTGTCCAAGAAGGGCATTAATCAAGGTCGATTTTCCAACATTAGGACGACCCATAACAGCTACGAAACCAGCTTTTGAGTTTATTGTGTTAGTGTCCATCTTAGTATTCTATCAAACGACTCCTAATAGAACGTTAATTTTATCACTTCTATTTAGCTTGACCTTATCTATCCTAATCGGTATAATACTTGATTGTCTACTGCATCAATTTCCAATATTCATAATAAGTGGTCCAAACGTTGGGGTGTCCAAATTAATATTGCGTAAAACATATCGAGCAAATTACCAGGATGTAATCTTGGATCCTTTTCCTGGACAATTTGTTTCCTTTGTTATACGCATTTATTACGTAAATATAGGGATATATTTATTACGCTGAAACCAGGAGAAGTCGCATGGCAAACAATTTGCCGAGCAAATCTTACGCGCGTATCGCGGTCAATTTACCTCTTCCAGAACTAATCGAAGTACAACTGGATTCCTTTCGAAGGCTGAAGGATGAAGGGTTGTCAGATTTATTTCACGAAATTTCTCCGATCGAATCTTACAACAAGGGGATGAAATTGTACTTTCCAAGCCGTACTGAAGAGGCTGAACAATGGGATCTAAGGTTTTGGTTTGGAGAGTCAACACATACGGTTGAGGAGTGCGTTGAACGCGATTTGACCTATTCGACTCCTTTATATGTGTCGGTATTGTTAATAGGTCCTGATGTTCCCGAACCGATCAAACAGGATATTTTTCTGGGGGATTTTCCGGAGATGACCGACAAGGGAACTTTTGTGATCAATGGCACTGAGAGGGTGGTCGTTTCACAATTAATACGATCCCCGGGGGTTTATTTCGAAGCACAATCAGATCGCGCCACGGGTCGATCATTGGCTACTTCTAAATTGATTCCAGACCGGGGTGCATGGATGGAATTTGAAACGCGCAAAACAGATTATCTAACCTTGCGTTTCAACCGCAAGCGGACTATTCCGGTCACAATCTTCTTACGAGCTTTGGCTGCTGTTGATGACGGCTTGCGTGTCGATGAGAACTTGATTAAAGAAGGTACAGACGAAGAATTGATGCAGATATTCAGGGAAGTTGACAATAACCCAGACAGGATGTTTATCCCTTCCACTTTTTCCCAAGAACCTGAATGGGAACTGCAAGACGGCATCTCAATTGCAGAGGCAGCATTGATCGAGTTTTTCAAACGGATGCGTCCTGGAGACCCGGCGACTCTGGATAATGCGCGCGATTTTCTTGAGGAACAATTATTCGATCAGCGCCATTATGACTTAGAACGTGTGGGGCGGTATAAGCTGAACCAGAAATTGGAGTTGAACGAACACGTACAAATTAATCACCGTACGATTACCAAGTGGGATATTGTTAGCTTGATACGCCGAATGATCCTGATTAACAACGGCGTACAGGCACCCGATGATATTGACCACCTGGGTAATCGCCGGGCGAAAACTGTCGGTGAGCTGATTCAAAATAAATTACGTATTGGTTTGAGGCGCATGGAGCGGGTTATCAGAGAGCGGATGTCGATCCGAGATCAGGATCAACTATCACCGGTTACCTTGATTAACATACGTCCTGTTGTGGCATCCTTGCGAGAGTTTTTTGGATCAAGTCAATTGTCTCAATTTATGGATCAGACAAACCCCCTTGCTGAACTGCGTCACAAGCGCACACTTTCAGCTCTTGGTCCTGGAGGTTTACGTCGCGAAAGAGCAGGATTTGATGTGCGCGATGTTCACTACTCTCACTACGGTCGAATCTGTCCTATTGAAACTCCGGAAGGACCAAACATTGGTTTGATCGGTCGTTTGGCGTCCTTCGCCCGTGTAAACGCATACGGGTTTATTGAAACACCATACAGGTGGGTCATAAAATCGATCAAGCCTGACGACCCACGTCTTGTAGGACGCACTTTACGGGAAGATTTAATAAATCCCGAGACCGGAGAATTAATCGGGTCTTCAGATGAACCAATTACACCAAAGATCGCTGAAGCGATAGCTAGCTTGGGTGTGCCGGAAGTTCTAATTGTTCCCTTTGTGTCTGATGATACCGAGTATTTTTCAGCTGATATTGAAGACAAGTATGTAATCGCCCAAGCCAATACCCCCCTTGACGAAAACAATGAGTTTGTGAGACCAAGGGTATCCACAAGGCATCACTCCACATTTTCTTTCTCTACGCCAGTAGATATCGACTTAATGGATGTTGCTCCACAACAAATCGTTGGCATCAGTGCTTCATTAATTCCGTTCTTAGAACATGACGATGCTAACAGGGCTTTGATGGGTTCAAATATGCAGGCTCAAGCCGTTCCTTTACTGCACCCAGATGTACCACAGGTTTCGACTGGTATGGAGTACCACGCAGCTATTGATTCGGGGCAGGTTATCCTTGCTGAAGAAGACGGGGAGGTAATTTCTGTAACAGGCAAGAACGTAGTCGTGAAGTCAGCTAATGGCGACCACAAATTATATCCCTTGCGCAAATATCATCGCTCAAACCAGAGCACTTGCATTGACCAGCGACCTGCTGTTGTAAGAGGTCAGAGGGTAAAGCGCAACGACATAATTGCCGATTCGTCCTCTACTAACAGTGGCGAACTGGCATTGGGACAAAACGTGAATGTGGCTTTCTTGTCGTGGGAAGGCGGCAATTTTGAGGACGCCATTCTCATATCCGAGAAACTAGTTCAAGACGACGTATTCACCTCTATACACATCGAGAAACACGAGGTCGAATCACGCGATACCCGCCTTGGTCCTGAGGAGATAACACGAGATATTCCCAATGTCGGTGATGATGCGATCAAGGACCTTGATGATCGCGGAATTATCCGTATTGGTGCTGAGGTAGGACCGAATGATATTTTAGTAGGCAAAATATCTCCGAAAGGTGAGAAAGAACTGACACCCGAAGAGCGGCTGTTACGGGCGATTTTTGGCGAGAAATCACGGGATGTTAAAGACACATCTCTGCGTATGCCTCATGGCGAGCGTGGAAAGGTTGTCGATGTGAAAGTATTCACCCGGGAAGAACACGATGATCTTTCAGCAGGTGTTGATACGATGGTGCGGGTTTCCGTAGCCCAACGCAGGAAGATTACCGCCGGTGATAAGATGGCTGGACGGCATGGAAACAAGGGTGTGGTTTCAAAAGTCGTGCCGGTAGGAGATATGCCATTTCTTGAAGATGGAACACCGGTGGATATAATTCTGAACCCCCTGGGCGTTCCTGGACGTATGAATATCGGTCAAGTATTAGAGACGCACCTGGGTTGGGCTGCGAGTCGTTTAGGGTTCCGTGCGATAACTCCTGTATTCGATGGAGCGGATGAGGAAGAAATTGAAGCCGAGCTAGCAAGAGCCTGGCTGATCGATCAAGCCTGGAAAAAAGTCACTATAACGGCATGGGAGTCAATAAACCAGGAAGAATTCGATCCCATGACCATAGAGAGTGATGATGAAGTACGAAGTCTATATTTAGAGGCTTGGTTAGGAGAACGTGGCTACGATGTATTCCGATTGATCTCCGATTACACATACGCCCGACGTTCCACGCTTTATGAATGGCTGCGTGATAATTGCTGCGATCCGGATGACCTGCTTTTGTTTGAAGACAGACAAATTCCATATTCAGAAAGGCAAAAGCAAGATAAACAAGTAGTCATTACATGCTTACGCCTTTGGATGGAAGACCTTGGTGAGGAAGTTTCCGACCTTCCAGACGAAGATCTATGGCAAGCAGCCGAGAAAACCACTTTAAAAACTGGGAATCCAATACCGATTCTTGGAAAACAAATCTTGCGTGATGGTAAGTCCGGGGAGGCTTTTGACCAACCCGTAACAGTTGGTGTGATGATGATGATGAAATTGCATCACCTGGTGGAAGATAAAGTTCATGCTCGTTCGACGGGTCCTTACAGCCTGGTCTCTCAACAACCTTTAGGCGGCAAAGCCCAATTTGGCGGACAGCGCTTTGGCGAAATGGAGGTGTGGGCATTAGAAGCATATGGTGCGGCTTACACTTTGCAGGAAATGCTCACGATTAAGTCCGATGATGTTCAGGGGCGGGTTAAAACCTATGAAGCAATCGTCAAAGGTGAATCGATTGAAGAGCCAAGCATACCAGCATCCTTCCGAGTGCTTGTTAAGGAATTACAGAGCCTCGGCTTAGAAGTGGAGGCAGAAACAGATGCTGGCGACGTAATTCGTTTTGGGAAGGATGAGGAGCGAGCCCGACCACCACGATTGGGCACGGGTCTGTTAACACTTGGTGATGAATTGTAGCCGATCTGTTATTAGATCGAGTTCATATCTTGACGTGAATCTGTGCACATGGTAAAATTTTCATTTGTGCCTTACAAAGGGATTTAGACAGACTAACCCCTGTCCAGTCTATATATCTTCGTTAATTTGGTGAGGCCATCATGCCTATTAGATGGTCTCATTTATTGAGTATGTTTATAAAACTTGGGATTTGTTTGTTATCAAAAGTGTTCTGGAGGCAGAAGTGCCAACAATAAATCAACTAGTTCGCAAAGGACGCAAGTCTAAGAAAACAAAAAACAAAGCTCCAGCTCTGCTTTATACGCTTAACTCGGTGAAGCAGCAGCGGGTAAGGCAATCGAAAGGTGCTCCTCAGAAACGAGGTGTTTGCACGGTGGTAAGAACAATGACCCCAAAGAAACCGAATTCCGCCTTGAGGAAGATTGCACGTGTGCGTTTAACTAACGGAATCGAAGTTACAGCCTATATTCCTGGAGAAGGACACACTCTCCAGGAGCACTCCGTTGTTTTGGTACGTGGTGGACGTGTTAAGGATTTGCCTGGTGTGCGCTATCATATCGTGCGTGGCACCTTGGATAGTGGTGGCGTAAGTGACCGCAAGCAGGGTCGGTCCAAATATGGATCTAAGCGCCCTAAAGCAGTTCAGTAGTAGGAGATGAAATATGCCTCGAAGATACAGACCAGAAAAGCGTGATATTCCTCCTGACGTGCGATATGGCAGCGTTCAGGTACAAGCATTTATCAATTATGTGATGAAAAACGGCAAGAAAAGTTTGGCGACGCGTTTGGTTTACAATGCGATTGATTTGATGGAAGAGCGCACCAAGCGTAGTGGAATTGAGGTGTTTGAGGAGGCAATAAAGAAGGTTACACCGTTGATGGAAGTAAGACCACGACGCGTAGGTGGAGCCACCTACCAAGTACCCCTGGAAGTATCTCCTCAACGTCGCTTCGCATTGGCATCACGTTGGATATTAGCGGCAGCCCACGCTCGAACTGGGAGGAATTTCTCCGAGAGATTGGCAGCAGAGTTGATGGATGCGGTCAATGAGACTGGATCAGCTATTCGCAAGCGAAGCGAATCCCATAAAATGGCAGAGGCAAATCGCGCTTTCTCGCATTATAGAATTTAAGGAATGTTGGAAGACAGCGTCAATCAGTAAAAGAACTCAAAATTTTTAAAGGATTATTAGGCATATTTTGGTAATACAGAATTTGTCTCAAGGTAAAGGATGGCACGAAAATATCCGTTGGAACGGTATCGAAATATTGGCATTATTGCCCATATTGACGCTGGTAAAACAACCACTACCGAGCGTATCCTTTACTATACAGGAAAAACCCATCGAATAGGATCGGTTGACGATGGGACAACTGTAACAGATTGGATGGAGCAGGAGCGAGAGCGCGGCATCACGATTGTATCCGCATCGGTTTCGGCTTATTGGAAAGGTTATCAAGTAAATATCATTGATACCCCCGGCCATATTGACTTTACGGCGGAGGTTCAGAGGTCGTTGCGTGTCCTGGATGGGGGTGTTGTAATATTTGATGCCGTTCAGGGTGTTGAGCCTCAAAGTGAAACCGTATGGAGACAGGCAGATCGTTTTGGTGTACCTAGGATTTGCTTTGTAAATAAGATGGATCGTGTTGGTGCTTCCTATGCGCGAACAATCGATATGATCCGCCAGCGCTTGGGTGCCAATCCGGTCGCGGTCCAGGTGCCTATAGGTAATGAAACTGCTTTTCAAGGGGTGGTGGATTTAATCGCTGAGAAGGCGGTCGTTTGGAAAGACGAATTGGGTGAAGAGCCAATTATTACAGATGTGCCATCTGATTTAGTGCCGCAAGTGAAGGAGGCGCGAGCTCGTTTAATTGAACAGGTTGCGGAGACGGACGACGAATTGATGCTGAAGTATTTGGATGGAGAGAAGATATCCATTGAAGAACTCAACACGGGAATGCGTCGGGTTATTATTGCTGGTAAATTAACGCCGGTATACTGTGGAAGTTCTTTGCACAATAAAGGCGTGCAGCCTATTCTGGATGCAATTATAGATTTTCTCCCATCACCTCAAGATATCCCACCGGTTGTAGGTATCAATCCCCACAATGAAGCTGAAGTCGAAAGACCTCCCGATGACGAGGCCCCATTAAGTGCACTGATCTTTAAAATAGTTTCAGACCCATATGTGGGTCGCTTGGCATACGTAAGGGTATATTCCGGAAAAATCGGAAAAGGTTCAATGGTTTTTAACTCTACAAAAACCAAACGGGAGCGAATTGGTCGATTGATAAGGATTTATGCTGATCGACGTGAAGATATCACCGAGATCTTAGCGGGTGATATTGGCGCTATCTTAGGGATGAAACACGCTCATACAGGTGATACCTTATGTGATGCCTCCAATGCGATAATGTTAGAAGACATATCATTCCCCGAACCGGTCATATCGGTTTCAATAGAACCCAAGACGACCGTTGATCAGGATAAGATGAGCACAGCATTGACGAAACTGGCAGAGGAGGATCCCACCTTTGTTGTTCGTGCTGATGAAGAGACTGGGCAGACGATAATTTCTGGCATGGGAGAACTGCACCTGGAAGTGTTGGTGGATCGCATGCTGAGAGAATTCCATGTTCGGGCTAGAATTGGTCGACCGCAGGTTGCTTATCGAGAGACCATAACTTTACCGGTTGAGAAGGCGACTTACAGGTACGTAAAACAAACTGGTGGACGTGGTCACTACGGACATGTCGTCTTGGCATTACATCCTGGTGGGTCTGGAAGCGGGATCGAGTTTGAGAACGCAATCGTTGGCGGAGCTATTCCGAAGGAATACATCCATGCAATTGAAAGAGGTGTCCGCGAAGCAGCAGAAAGTGGAATCCGTGCGGGATACCCGCTGACAGATGTTGTGGTCCGACTGTATGATGGTTCGTTTCATGAAGTAGATTCTAATGAAATGGCTTTTAAGTTGGCGGGATCATTAGCTTTTAGAGAAGGTTGTCAAAAAGCAAATCCAATTCTTCAGGAACCGGTGATGAGAGTAGAAGCTTTGGCTCCAGAAGAGTATTTGGGTGAAATTATTAGTCAGTTTAATGTACGCCGTGGTGAAATTTTGGGTATGGAGTTGCGCACCGGTAAGATCCAGGCCGTCCGTGCGATGGTACCTCTGGCTGAGATGTTTGGGTATGCAACAGATTTGCGCTCTGCTACTCAAGGTAGAGGTATTTTCACAATGGAGTTTGACCACTATGCCCGTGTTTCCGAAAACGTGGCGCGCGCGATTGTTGGAATGGATTAGATTTGATATTGTATATTTGTATAATTATGGAGGAGAGCAATTATGGCTAAGCAGAAATTTGAGCGCACCAAACCGCACATGAACGTAGGCACCATCGGTCACATTGACCACGGCAAGACCACGTTGACTGCGGCGATAACCAAAT